>JABGQJ010000999.1 GCA_018648945.1 Victivallales bacterium | reverse complement strand
GCTTTGTGCTCCCGCGCCCGCGTCTCGAACTCGCCGAGGTCATCGAGCTCAGCCTGCCCGATGACCTGCGGCCAATCGACGGAACACAGCAGGTGGGCTCGCATCGGCGGCAGTGCCTTGTCGAAGTTCCGGACTGCGCTCCGCTGCCCCTTGGATGCTTCCAGAAGCGGATGGATCGACGTGTTGAACTTCAGCTTCGGCAACTGCGCAATGGCGTACCCGAGTAGCCCCAGCAGACAAGGCAACAGCAGGTAGCGCAACCGAATGACGATGCGCGCGTAGCCAGCAAACATCCGTGACGGGTTCCAGTGTTACGGTACGACCAGGCAGGGCATTGAGGAGGGACGCACGACACGCCCAAGACCGCACACCATGCCCGCCACAGGCACGTAGGTCAAGCAGGGCGGAGGGGGTAGCGCGGGGGCACGGGCGCCCATGGCTGAGCAGCAGAGCACCACGAGAAGGCCGGGGAGACACATCTCCTCGGCCGGGCACAGACAATGAGGTCAGCGCGGATTCCCGATCCAGATGGTGTGGAGCGTCCGGCCGGGCAGGAAGGTGACGCGGAGCTTCAGCTCGGGATAGTGGAGGACATAGCGGGACTCGTTGCCCGGCAATGTCTGCCTGTAAAGAACGCCCTCTCGAAGGTCGTCGCTCGGGGTATCCTCGCCAATGTCCTGCTCGGACGTGTAGCCGCCGCACAGGTCGGTGACACGCTGCATCGGTGCGCCAATGCCGATGGTTTCGCTCAGAGCTACTGTGGCCCCGCTGCGGATACCCACTGCTCTCACAGTCCCCTTCACGATGAGGAAGCTGATCTGCTTGTCCGGCTGGTCGTAGAAGAACTCGCGTTCCCCCTGCGGCGAGAGCTCGCCCCGGTTGGTGGGTTCGCCGAGCACATCAACCAAGTCCTCGGCAGAGACTCCGAATAGGGAGCTTGGCATCACGGATGTAGATGCCTTGGGCTCAACCACGATCGCCCAGATGAGCCGGCGCTTGACCACAGGCACCAGTCCGGCCTGCCGGAGAGCGGCCAGAAGGCCTGCATGGTCCCCCTTCTCCCACCTGATCTCGCCCTCCACCACCCCCTCGATTCCCGTCTCGTCCACGAACCTGGCGCTACGCTGGGCCTCCTGCCCGACCGAGACGGCATCCTCGCGAGATTGATCCGTCAGCATCTCCGCGAACTGCGCCACCGTGGTGGTGCCATGGGTGCTTCGCATGCCATCGACGACACTACTGCCACTCCCGCTCGATCCCCGAGAGTCCGAGACGAGAGCGAATCTCAGCGCGCCGAGGTCGGGACATGTCAACGCCGTCACCTCCGCCTCGACCAGCCGGAGCGACACCCGCCAGTCGCCAGCCTGCGTGAAAGCCTGGCAGACCAGCCGGATGAGTTGGTCTCGGCCACCGCGTTTCGTATGTGCATGGATCCGGAAGTACCCCTGGGGAACGGCCCCATGGCAGATGATGGGGGGACGGTTCCCCCATTTGGCCGATGGGCTGGACGTGTCCCCCCGGATCGCTCGCAAACTGTCCAGGAATTGATGCCCTTCGCAGCGGACCTCTGCTCTCTGGCCACTCGAGCTCGCCATGGTGCTGCCGCCGCTCCTGCGGTCCATACAGACAATGCTCACGCCAGGCACGGTCGAAAGCTCCTTCTCCACTGGGAAGGACGGCTTCACCTTCCTTCCCCCGATCCGCACGGAGCACCCGCAGCCATTGGCCAACCCAAGACAGGCAGCGACAGTGACCACAAGGGCGAGAGTGCGGAGTGCGCGGGGCGAGGCGAGCTTCAGGAATCGCTGCATCGTTCTCTCCTGTCATCGTAGCCACAGACCAGCCATCGGTACCAGTAGAGAACAGTAACGGAACTGCTGGCCACCTCAAGCCATCGGTGCGTACAATGCGGCTCCCAGAATGTATGGCCCCATGCCAGCCACTCTCGAAGCCTGTCGCCAGGGATGCCCCCGCCGGTCCCGGTGGTAGCTGGCCCGGTTGCCGCCTGGTGGGCTGGTGCCTTGGCAGGCCTTTCATCCAGGTGGCGGTCGTTTGACACCCGATGCGTGGCCTGTACTTTGATGCCGAGGGCGATGTCCCCCCATTGCGGCTCACGGGGCCATGACCGACATGAGCCGGATGCAACGAGAGGCGCAGGTTCGGGGCTGACGGCATGGCGTCCGGTGGCCTCGCCAGGGAACGGAGGCTGGGATATGGGAATCAACTACAGGACAGGAGCATGGGCACCCGCCATCTCACTATTGGCGGCAGTGTTTCTGTATCTGCCTGCTGGCGGAGGACGGGCAGTCGCCGCCGACTTCGAGTCCATCAAGTTCGAGGTGGTGAACCGGGCGGTTCCAGATGGGAAGGGCGGTTCCCTCGAGATCAAGGCAGATGGGACCTGCACATACCATGGCGAGCGAAGGCCACCGTTCAGGCGCGCTGCGGATCCCTGGCCGGCAAAAACCTACACCCATACACTGAGCGATGCGCGGATGGCGCGTCTGAGAGCCTTGATCGCCGAGACGAAGTGGCTGGAAATCCCGCCTGGAGAGAGGACATCCTTCTCTTCCCACGACGGCACCACCAC
>JABGQJ010000998.1 GCA_018648945.1 Victivallales bacterium | reverse complement strand
GCGACGGTGATCTGGCCGCCTGGGCTGGCGCGGAGGTGGAGAAAGGCGATGAAGACGGCGCCATGCAGCCCGCCACCCACTGCTTCGTGATCGGTAACATCGACGAGGACGCCCTGGCCAAGGGCCCGGGGATCCACTTCTACGACCCGAACAGCCCGATCCACACGGCCATCGCGTCGGACAAGTACCCGGACATCGTGGAGCTACACTCGTGCAACATCAAGATCGGGCCGGGGACCTTTGGCTTCAATACCGGGCACGTCTTCGATGTGGACAATACCGACGCCGAAAGCGCCACAAAGGGGCTGCTGCACGGACGCAAGATGGCCAGTCAGTACCACGCTGCCTTTGCCGAGTTGCACCCCGCCTTCGCCAACTCGTTTCTGGCGGCCACGGGTAGTCTTCTCGGCGTGCGCGAGACTCGGCGGATCATCGGCGACTACTATGCGACGGCGGACGACTACCTGGCCAGGCGGAGCTTCCCCGACGAGATCTGCCGCAATGCCTATGGCATCGATGTCCATGGCTCGAAGAAGCGGGCGCTCAGTATGACCAAGAAGAGCCTGGCCGAGGTGCGAACGGCGATCAACAAGGGCACGCAGAACTACGGCAAAGGCGAGAGTTTCGGCGTCCCGTATCGCTGCCTGACGCCCAAGGGGCTTGCCAATGTCCTGGTGGCGGGTCGCTGCATCTCCACCGATCGGTCGGTAAACGGTAGCGTGCGGATCATGGCCTGCTGTCTGAACACCGGCGAGGCCGCCGGGATCGCGGCGGGCATGGCTTTGCATGGCTCGGGGGACGTACACGAGGTCGATGCCCAGATCCTGCGCGACAAGCTCAAGCAGCACGGCGCGTACCTGCCGTAGATACCCCTACTCCTTCGGCGCAGGCAGATAGGGTACCTCGGCCCACTGGGCCAGGACCCGTCCCAGCCATTCGCTCTTCTCGTAGGACTGGTTCCACATCAGAGACGTAGGGTTGCCGATTACCTCGACCCGCAATCCCCAACTGGATGAGATGTCCTCGTCGTCCTCATCGGCATCCCTGATCTGGATTAGCGTCTGGATCGATCCCCGAGGGATGAGTCTCCGCCGGCAGAAGAAGGGCGGGCAACGCAGTTCATGGATGAGTTGATCGCCGTCAAGACGAAACGTCCGTCGAGCGAAGTTCCGGGCGAGGACGAACCCCGCTACGAGAATGGCGCCCCCCCAGAATGGGGGGATCAGAAAGAGCACTATGATCCTCCCCGCCGTGCTCGCCCCGAACAAGCACCCCCAGAGCATCATGACGCATATGGTCCCCCAGATGCTGAGAAAGGAGAGCGGAAACACGTTCGCCATGCACCCCATGCGGGTCCGTCGATACCGAATCACCGCGGTATCGCCCGGCCCAGGCTCCAGCGTAAATCCCTTGGGAATATGGTCTAGCAGTTCCGCATTCACCGGGCACGTCCTCCCTCCTCCGCAGCATCACGTTTGCGGAATCGGCCGGGCGTGCCAGATGTTGGCATGCCCGTTGGCGACGCGGAGCCAGGCCACGGCGTCGGCGTGCTCGTTCTCGAAGGGGTCGAGGAGGCCGCATTGCCGTTCGAGGGTGGGGTCGTAGTCGGGCGCGACTCCCTCCCGACCCTCGATGTAGCCGCAGTAGTGCCAACCGACCACGAAACCGGTCTCCATGGCCGCGCGCAGGTAGTCCGCGTAGCTTTGCCCCACCTCCAGGTGGTTGGCGACGGGGATGCCCTTGCTGTGCGGCGAATGGCAGTCCAGATGCACGGAGAACGAGGAATCTCCCAGCAAGACCGGCAGGCCGGTGCGTTGGTGCAGGTCGCGCAGAACATCCGCTTGCTCGTCGAAGCGCGCATACCACTGGATGTAGAGCACGTCAGTGTATTTCGCCACGATCGGGACGAGGTAGTCGGGCAGTCCCTCCGGGCCGCAGACGAGCTTGTCGCCGAGGACCAGCCGGAAGGGATCCTCCCGCCGCACCACCTCGCAGTGCACCTGGTACCAGCGCTCGGCCAGTTGGGCCAGCATGGCTTCGGAATCGGCTCGTGCGGCCTTCGGATCAGCCGCCGCCGACCAGTCATCGGTTGCTGCCAGGCCGTCCCAGTCTGTGGCTTGCAGGTCATACGCCTTGGCGACGGAACCCGCGTCCTCATGGCGTTCGCGGAGCAGCTGTAGCCAGGCCTGCTTGCCCGGCGTCGCGGCTGGTGCCGAGGCGAGACGGGCAACCCATGGGTGCGTCGCGGGGGCATCGGCGGCGGGCATGCGCCAGGGCGGGCAGTCGGCAAAGGCATAGCCCAGGCAGAACGGGTCGTCGCGGACTCCGGCGCAGACTGGGGCCAGGCGTCGTTCCACATCGCTGGCAAAGACGTCCGAGAAGATGTCTGGGTAGGCGACGTCGCGGCGATAGGGCTCGATGCCACAGGTGCAGGCGCGCCGGACGTAGTGGAGCCCATTGCCCAGCAGTTGCTGGGGGACCATGGTGTGATAGCCGAGAGTGTTGAACCCCCACACCCCCAGGTCTACCCGCACGCGCTTCAACCACCGCCGCAGTCCCTCGCTCTCGGGGTTGGGGGTTCCGTCGGGCAGCACGA
>JABGQJ010000997.1 GCA_018648945.1 Victivallales bacterium | reverse complement strand
CACACCGGCGTCTTCGTGATCAACACGGGCTGGTTCTCCACCTGCAGATCGCTCATCAAGCCCGATCCCAAGAGCACCGACTGGGTGCGTGTCTCCCGCACCTTCCGCCCGCCGAAATCGCGCGACGGGAAGTACGAGTTGCTGGTCGTGCCCCCCGTGCACGGCACACTTTGGGTGGACGACCTTCGGCTGGAGACCGGTGACACGTTGGGCGAAGGGACGGACCTGCTTCGGAACGGGGGCTTTGAGAAGGGCTGGGACACTTGGAACGAACGCGATACGAAGGCGCAGACTCTCTGCCGAATCGTGCGCGAGAACGACTGCAAACTGGTCATCGAAGCCTACATGAACGAACGGGCCACCGAGGCCAAGGCCCGCGAGACGATCCAGAGCGGCCTCGTTGCTCGCGTCGCCTCCGTCAAGCGGTCCGCGCCGGACATGGCGCGTCATCTCACCATCACCTTCAGCGCGGGCAACGGTCCCCTTCGCTACTCGAATGACCAGTACCCCAACATCAATTACAAGACCCACCTCGACCACCAGTTCCACGCCGCTGCCAACAGCCCTGCCTTCGAGGGCATCTCAGGCATGGGGCTCTGGACTCTCCACTATCTCGACAAGGAAGGCGCCCGCTGGTACGGCGCACTCTTCCGCCACTACCTCATCGAGGGGAATCGGGACCGGCTCTCCTCATGGCCCTACGAACTCGACCACTTGGTCAACCCCGGCTTCGAGGACGGGATTGCGGGTTGGCAGACCACTGGCAAGGCAAGCGCAGTCAGCCGCCAGGTGGCCTTTGGCAAGCGACCACGCGGCACCTACTCGCCAGTCCCCGAGGGTAAGGGGCTGCTGAAGACTGTTCCCGCCGCTGGTGTCGCCAACACCTTCGGGCAGACGGTGCGCAATCTGAAGCCAGGGCAAGCCTACGTCCTCAAACTCTTCGCGACCGACAAGGAGTCCAGCCGGCTCCTGCTCCCGGCCACCATCGAGCTGGCCGGTGCCGAGGAGATCGCTTCCCTGGCCGAGCAGCGTCTGTGGACCGTCCGTAACGGCAAGACCTTCTGGACCATGCACAAACGGGTCTTCCGGGCGCGCGCCAACAAGGGCACGCTCCACATTTCAGACGCCCCTATCGGCGACCTGACCAATCGTCCTGCTGCCGTGTTCTGGGACTTCGTGCAGATCGAGCCCTACTTTGAGAAGTGACCCCGCAAGGAGATGAGCCGTGGACAACACACTGCTGGACCGCCACTTCCCCCGGTATACCGACCACGCTCCTTTGGTACCTGTCTGGAATCTCACCCCAGACCTGCCTGGGGCGTTCCACCGTTTCTTTGACACCTCCCCCCTCAGTCCCTCCGGGCGATTCCTGGCCGTCACTCGGTACGAGCCGGAACGCCTGCCCGAGCCCGGCGAAGCCGCTACCGTCGTCCTCGTCGATCTCCAGACCGGGACCAGTCGGGCTGTCTGGGAGAGTCGGGGGTGGGACACTCAGCTCGGCGCGCAAGCCCAGTGGGGCGCGGACGATTCTCAGCTCTTCTTCAACGACATGGACCCGGCAGACTGGCAGCCCTTCGGCATCTGCTACAACCCGCTCGATGATACGCACCGCCGGCTCCAGGGCACCATCTACATGGCCTCCCCCGACGGGCGACAGGTGATCAGCCCTTGTCTGCTGCGCACCGGCCTCACCCAAGCTGGTTACGGCGTGCTTGCCCCGCCTGAGCACGTGCCCCTCAATCATGGAGCGGCAGGCGATGACGGGATCTACCTTGCCGACAGCGATGGCGGCCCGCGTCGTCTCCTGATCTCCTTTGCCGACCTGGCGGCCGCACTCCCCGGTCTGCCGGCTTCCGGAACCGGCGACTTCTACGGCTTCCACCTCAAGTACAACCCCCAGGGCACCCGGATCATGCTTGTCCTTCGCTGGAAGCCGAGGGACGGAGGTCGGCTCCAGAACAACGTGGTCACGCTCAGCGCCGATGGCACCGAGCCCCACGTCGCCATCCCCCACACTGTATGGACCGTGAAGGGTGGCCATCATCCCAACTGGCAACCCGACGGCGAGCACGTGATGATGAATCTCAACACCCAAGGCGAAGGGATGCGCTTCATCCAGGCCCTGCACGATGGCAGCGACTACCGAGAAATGCACCCCGACATCCTCGGTTCTGGCCATCCCACGCTCCATCCGGACGGTCGGCATATACTCACCGATGCCTACCAGCATGAATCCATGACTCACGAAGATGGCTCGACGCCGATCCGTTGGGCTGACCTTCACACTGGTGAAGTGAAGGAAATCGTACGCGCGCGCACGCGCCCTCTCTTCAAAGGAGCCAAGAGTGAACGTCGCGTTGATCCTCATCCTGCTTGGGACTTTGACTATCGCTACGCAGTCTTCAATGCCTGCCCACAGGGGAAGCGTGCGGTCTTCCTGGCCGATCTGGCAGGATTGCTAGACTGAAGAGCAGCTTGTCCGGTCCATAAGCGGGGCAATTCCCCGCATTTTGACGGTCCTTCCCGGCGAGTAGACGTCCCATTCCGCCCGTTCGGGGCCGCCTTGTCATCCCGAGCCGGGCCCGGACGGCCGCGAA
>JABGQJ010000996.1 GCA_018648945.1 Victivallales bacterium | reverse complement strand
ATCGTGACTGGCAAGGAAGCGGAGCGGCAACGTGCGCCCGGCGCCTATTGTGGTTTCGCCGCAGCTGCCCCCGCATTCACCGCATTCCGGTCGACCTGCGTAGCGTACATGGATGCGGACGGCAGCGAAGTACACCCCTTGCCCGGTCTACGGACCGCCTGCTCAAACAACCTGATTGCTGCGGATGGGGTCCTGAGCGTGCCGTACATGGGTTTCCACTGCCAGTGCAACTACCCGGTTGCCACATCCATGGCCCTCATCCACGAGCCGAATGCACTGCGGTGGTCGCAACCAGCTGGCAAGTGACACAGAATCACGATTCCATCATTCGTGATCAAGGAGCATACGGATCGGGGAAACCGGAGCAAGGATGCTCCGGGATTCGGGAACCCACTCAAAACCCAGCAACCCCCAGCAAGGGGCCAGCCCAATGTGGGAGCAGCACCGTGTGCCGCGACTCCCTGGCTCTATTGTATGTGGGAGACATCTGAGCCTGTCTGCCAACTTCCTCTACAGCTCCCCAGCTTGTATGTGACTTCCCCCGTCCCTTTGGTCTCTTTGGTCCCTTAGGTCCCCTTCCCCCGGGCACCCCTTGCCGACCCGAGTCACTTGCTGATGCACCTGGCCTTCGGCCGCCAGCTTGGCCGGGAAGATCACTTCTTCGCCAACTGGGCCTCAAGGAACCTCGCCACCTGAAGCCCGAGGAACTCGTTGCCGGGACCGGTGAAGTGAACGTCATCCGGTCGCCGCAGTTCCTTGAGCCGTGGAGTGATCGCGGCGCAAAGGTCATCGGTGGCGACGCCATGCTTGGCCATGACCTCGGCGGCAGCGACATTGCGCTTCTCAATGGACGCGGCGACGAATTTCTTCGCCGGGACGTCGGGGATCGGGGTGGTGCTGGCCCAGATGACGGTGGCCCCCGTCTTCTTCATCCGTTCGACCAGTTTACCGAGTCGCTCTTTGTAGTCCTTGATCGGGGTGTTCCGGTCGTGAATGCCAAAGTTGAAGTGGATGATATCCCACTTCCCATCGCCAAGCCAGATCTCGATCTTCCGCAGGCCTGTCGCCGTCGGGCCGCAGTTGGCTGGCGCGCGATGCACATTGGCCTTGCCCGCCAGTTCCCGCTGGACCGTTCGGGTGTAGGCGCGCGAGACCGAGTCGCCAATCAGCAGAACACGCGGCAGGGCGGGATCGTCCACCACGAAGTCCCAGGCATTGGCCCTTCCCATCACCTTCTGTTTCTTGTGGATAGGCAGGTAGTAGCCACCCAATTCCCCTTGCAGCACGCGTTCCCAGGCTTGGTGCTTGGGCGTCAAGGTCTTGACCCACGCTTGGTACTTCACATCCACAGCAGCGGCCTCCTGGGCCTTAGCCTTGGCCTTGGCGGCTTGGGCGGCATTTGTGGGTTCGGCCGCGAAGACGCTATGATTGGAAGCGATAAGGAGCAAGCAGAGAATGGTGCGAATGCGGTTCATCGGTGTGGACCTCTGTAGTTCAGTAGGCAACGCATACGGGTAGGAAGCCGGCCTCCTCTCACGGCGAGGAAGATAGAGCGGAGCAGCAGATGGTGCAAGCACCTCCCATGCGCCCGATGCCGCATCCCATTGCTTGCCGCCAAGTCCTCTCGGCGCTATTCTCTCCCAGTCGCTGGGAAGCGATTTGTGCCGACAGTGACGGAATTCGGGCGCGACCCGCGCGCCTACCACTGGGCCCAACGCATCACCCTCGAAGCGCTCGACAGGCCATGGAACAGGGCGCCGCTACAGAGCCAACCATCAGGGAGATCCGATGCATCCTGATCCCGCAACCGACTGGCAACGCAGCAAACCCGACGTCGTCGTCTACGGCCCAAGAGGGGAAGCGCATCAGGACACGGACAATGAGCACTTCCTGGTGTTCGAGTCCCCCGTGGGCGATGAGCTCCTGGCCATGTGGACACAGAGCTCCTGCGAAGGACGGGGGGACAACCACGCGATGTTCTGTCGCAGCGCCGATGGGGAAAACTGGCCGGCGCCGCAGTTCCTTCGGGGGACGCGCCCGGGCACCGACGACCCCCAGGCCAGCTGGGCGTTCCCGGTGGTGTCGAGGTCGGGGCGGATCTACTGCTTCTACACCAAACAGGCGGAGCTGAACGACGGCAATCCGCAGGGCTGCGGCACCATGGGCTGCTGTTACTCCGACGACACGGGCCGCACCTGGACCGACGGCCCGGACCTGCCCATGCCACGCAACGCGTTCGACAATCCCGACCCGCGCGTGCCGAAGAACTTCATCGTCTGGCAACTGCCGATCCGTGACCGTCACGGGCGCGTGTTCTGCGGCTACACGCAGGACACCAGCCGAGCGGTGCACCCAAAGGTCGATGGCTGGTGGCAGGGAGGAGGCCGTTGCCAGTTCATGCGCTTCGACAACATCGACGAGGGGCCCGATCCCGCCGACCTCCAGGTCACGTGGTTGCCCGATGACGATCGCGGACTCGAGGTCGAGCATCCGGTGACCGGTCTGTCCGCGGCGTCCGAGCCGAGCATCGTGCTGTTGCCCGACGGTCGGCTCTTCTGCACCATGCGGACCTGGACAGGCCACGTCTGGTTCTCGGTG
>JABGQJ010000995.1 GCA_018648945.1 Victivallales bacterium | reverse complement strand
CGCCAAAGCCAATACGCGCTTCCAGATCGACAACTTCCGGCTGGAGAAAGTGACTGCGGAGTGATCGCCAATTGGCCACTATCTTGGTGACTGGGCCTCTACCTATTGCGAGCAGGGCGGCTCGCGGACGGGAACGGAAAGTGTGGAAGGCGGGAAACATGGCCATGGAAACTGCAGAATGTCTACAGGGACGAGAATACTGGCGTTGACGGTGGTCGGGGCCTGCTTTGTCTGCGGTTGCGACACGGCTTCGGCAAAGGAGCCTGCCGTCCTTGACGCACGCGTCATTCGGGCAGACGTACACCGTGAACTGACGGCCCTGCCCAGCCTGGTGAAATGGGTCGATTTCCCCGATACGGCTGGCGCTGGGCTGGCATTCGAAGCAGGGCCACAGAAGGGGACGCTCCAGGCTGTCGCGGGGAAATGGCCGGAGCAGCGCGCCGCGCACATCTTCTACGGACTCCTCCGAGGCGATGCCATCCACCCGCCCGAGACGGGCTTCACGGTGGCTTTTTGGCTGCGGGTGCGGGACGTGGAGAGGGTGGATCGGGGTGGTTACAAGCGCACGTCCGGGGGGATCATGGCGGTCGGCAGCGGCTACTATGGCGGTTGGCGCTTGGCGGCTTCGCCTGATTCCCGTGGCTTCTCCCTGACCATTGGCGGTCCCAACAAGGGCGTTCGCACGGTCTCGGTGCATGGCATGCTCGGACCGAAGGAGTGGCATCACATCACCTGTACCTGGGATCGCAAGACGGTCCGGATCTATGTCGATGGCACCGCCCAAACCGAGGCGCTGGTCGATATCGCCTACACGATGCCCGAGAAGGACCCGACACTGCGGATCGGGGAGTGCAGTTTCGGGTTGGGCGTGTTGGACTTCGACATTGCCGATTTGGGGTTCTTCGGGGAAGTGCTGGCACCCGCTGTCATCGAGCGTCTCGGCGACCCGATGCGAATCGTCGAGGACGAACTGGCACGGCGAATTGGCACCGCCCGCAAGTTGGCGGACCGCGCCAAAGGCCGGCCACGGCGAGAACGGCATGTCCGGGAAGCCTACGCCCCCTTGTTGGCACTCGCTGAACAGGACACCACGTCCCCCGTGCTCAACGCCCGGGCCCTGGCGCGACTGGGGATCGCGGACAGCTTCGGTCGGGAGAAGCGCTACGAAGACGCACGCCGCGAGTACGATCTGCTCACCGACGACGAGATGGCTGCGAACCATTTCAGGAACCGGGCGGCCCTCGCCCATGCCGACACGTGGCGGGACGAACGGCGCTATACCGAGGCGCGGCGCGAGTGGGGACGCATCCGGGATGCCTTCACCGGCAAGCACGAGCACTACCGCGTGACGGCTCTGCAACGTCTGGCCGATCTGGCAGGCCTGGCCGATGGGGAACCGTTCCGCGATGTCCGCGCCCGCCGCGTCGAGCGGGTCTCCCGGCCCGCCGCCACGTTCTATGTATCCCCGACTGGTGACGACGCGAATCCTGGCACGCAGAAGCGTCCCTTCCAGACATTGGAGAAGGCCCGGGACGCCGTGCGTGCGCTCAAGGCCAACGGTCCGTTGCCCGAGGGCGGCCTGGCGGTCGTGCTGGCCGGCGGGATTCACCACCGAACCCAGAGCTTTGCCTTGGGGAGTGAGGATTCCGGCACGTCGGCGGCTCCCATCCTCTACCGCTCGGAGTCCGGTGCACGCGCGATTCTCCGGGGTGGCCGGGCGGTTGACGGCTTTCAGCGGCTGTCCCACCCGCTCGGGCTCGAACGCATCCCGGAGGCGGCTCGCCCGCATGTCCGGCAGGTTGACCTCAAAGCCGCAGGAATCACAGATCTGGGCACCCTCCACCCGCGTGGCTACGGCAGCAAAGAGGAGTACCCGTCGCACCTGGAGCTCTTCTTCGAGAACCGCCCCATGCCACTGGCCCGCTGGCCCAACCAGACCGACAAACTGGGGGAACGCTTCACCACGATCAAGGAGCTGATCGGCGAGAAGCTGGGCGATTTCGTCGGCAAGGTCATCGACAAGACGAATGGCTTCGTGTATGGCGATCCGCGTCACGAGAACTGGATCGCGGAGCCCGAACCTTGGCTCTTCGGCTACTGGGGCCGCATGTATGCCGCGAACTGGGTCAAGGTGGCATCCATCGACGCGGCGGCACACCAAGTCCGCATTGTGCCGCCGCTGCCGCCGTACGCGTTTATTCAGCACGCCCCGTACTTCGTGGCCAACGTGCTCTGTGAGCTGGACTCGCCGGGGGAATGGTACGTGGACAAGGAGAGCGGCATGCTGTTCTTCTGGCCGCCCTCACGGATCGGGAAGGGCGATGTGGTCGTCTCTCTGCTGGAAGCTCCGATGCTGGAGCTCAGCGATGTATCTCACGTGGCGTTCCGAGACCTGACGCTGGAGGCCGGTCGCCTGCACGGCGCGACGATCAAGGGCGGCGAAGACGTGGTGTTGGCCGGTTGCGTGGTCCGCAACATGGGCGTGTCGGGCGTGCTCATCGACGGTGGCTGGAACCATGTCATTGTCGGCTGCGACCTGGAGTATCTGGGCGACGGCGGCGTGAGAATGAAGGGCGGCGACACCGCAAAGCTGGTTCCT
>JABGQJ010000994.1 GCA_018648945.1 Victivallales bacterium | reverse complement strand
GGGCTCAGGGGGGCGCTCGAGTGGCCGAGGATCAGGCCCTCGAGGCGCATGGGAAGGGTCTGGCGGAGCTCCGGAAGGGGTACTCGAGCAGTCTGAGGAGTCTGGAAAAGCGGCTGGTGGCCGCCAACGAGATCGAGGAGGCGAAGTTGGCCAGGTCGGAACGGTCGAAGATCCCCAAGCCGGTGAGGAAGCCGAAGGTGGAAGGGAAGCCGGTGGAGAAGCCAGACACCAGGGCCGAGTTGCACCCGGCGAATATCAGAATCACTGATGGTCCCAAGGGCCATAGCTTGGTGAGGATGCGGAATGGCGCGACCCTCAAGACAGATGGGTCGAAGGTGGCCAATTGCCCAACAGAACTGGCCAAGTGGAAGGCGACCAAGAGTGCTGGGACGAAGTACAGCCGGTACAGGATTGATGTGAAGCGAGCTGGCTATGTGCTCGTGGCGATCCACAGGAAGGGGTATATCGCCGGCGAGTGGCACGGGTGGGTGCCAACCGGGATGAGTTTCAATCTTGGGGAGCACGACGCCCCCTACACGATCCTGAGGACAGAGGCAGAACAGGGCGAGTTGCGCACCCCACAGATAAGCCGGGCGTACCCGATCGTCCTGGTCCCTCCGCCCCAGCGAAGGTAGTCCGGTAGCCCAGGTTCTCATGCGTCGGACGCCCCCCACATGAATGCCGCCACGAGCCGTTGCCGTGGACGCAGGCCGGTAATGGCCACGCGGACCGGCTCCGCCTCGAACCAATCGCAAAGGGTAGAGAGATCAAGGCCCGCATGCCCCTTGTCCCGGCTCGGTCCCCAGACGTATGGAATGCTGACGACGGCACCGCGCGCGACTCGACGGATCTCCGTGGCGGCTCTGTGCCCATCCGCGAGGTGCTCCATGACCTGTAGAGCAAGAACACACTGTCCGCGTGGGACCGGCCATGGGTATTGGTCCAGGTTGTGGACGATGCCACGCTTCACTGGCTCCTGGTCGATCCTGGTGCTGTCGTGCACGAGAGGGAGTTTTCCACACCCTACCTCAAGCACATCGTCACCGGGGAACAACTCGCGGAGCATCCAGATTGCCTCGTTGTAGTAGGTCCACCGTATGGCGTACCACTTGTCGGCGTCCTTGACGGCGGCCCACTCGCTGGCGGACAGATACCTGCCGAGCCCAGCGGCGTGACGGGCTTGGTCGACGTCCCTGAACCGCCCGTCGCGGTCGCGGCGCCCGGACGTAGCGAGGTAGCCGCGAAAGGCCTGCCCTCGGACTGTAGCGGCATCGACTACCGGTAGGCCATGGGCATCGACGGTGAGAACGCGCTCCACGCGAGTACCGCAGAAGAGATCCAGAGGAATCCCTCTCTGGGCACCCTTGTACGTCTCCCCGATGTTGTGACGCTCGTGATGCAATGTGTGCGGCAGTGCATTCACGGCGAGAGGCTTTGCCTTGTACCTGGAGATGGCGTGCTGCACGTACATGAACTTGAGCTCATTCCACTTCGCCTTCTTCCCGGTTAAGCGGGCGTAGTTGACCGCGTCGCCCCCACCTTGAATGCAGCCCTCGTACCAGCCGCCCATGTCTTCGAAGGTCCTGACTGTCAGGGCGAGCGATCCGCCGGGGCTGGTCCCGCGTCCGGAAGCCATCGACCCGCCCCGCTTCGATCCGCTCTCAACCCAGGTGGTCCAGGGCTGCAGTAGAACCCCGTCAACGACGCAGGAAGCAGTGTCCCTCAACCAGGCCACATCCTCAACCCAGTAGTCAGCATCGAGGAAGGCCAGCGAAGCGTGCCCATCCTCAATGGCGCGGTGCGCCCCGTAGTTCCAATACGCCTCCTTGAGGAAGAGGCCTGCAGCCCTGGGGTCGTGGGGGATGGGGAGGCGGATCCACTCAGTGGGCAGCTCGGGGAATCGGCTCTCGCCGCTCGCTGGCATGCGCTCGACGAAGTACACGTCGCCGGCACGGTCCAGCTTTGCGGTATGGGACAGAGCCCGCCGGGCGGCCGCGACTCGCGTGGGTTCGCCGCCCCACCAGCAGATTACCAGCGCGTGCTGTGATTCACTATGCCACGAGAGCATGGCCTGGGGGGGAGCGGGGAAGGTGGGGATCCAGGGTTCCGGGACATCCCAGGGGCGGGGCTTGCCGTGGAAGGCGGCGATGTCGAAGCCGTCGGGGCCGTGGGCCTTGATGTGCCACTTGTAGGAGGCCCAGGTCCAGGGGGGAGTGAACTCCCGGCCGTCGTTGTCGACCAGGGATCCGTGGATGTAGTCCTGGTCGCCCTTGTAGGTGCGCATGAAGTCGGCGGCGGAGTCGGCGAAGTGCAAGTAGAGGAAGTCGGCCGCGCCCTGGGTCCAGAGCATGAGGGCGGAGCCGATCCCCTTGGGATTGCGCAGGTCGCGGTGGACGGCGATGCCGCGGTTGGGGAGGGTGTCCGGATCGGGGAAGGCGAGATCCCGCAGGATGACCATGTCGAGGTCGAAGAAGGCGACGGGGCCGGGGAAGAGGTTGGGGCGGAAGAGCTCGATCTTGGGCCACCAGCGGGGCCAGTCGTGCCGCAGGGGGATGGTCTCGACGCCGGGGATCTCGGGCAGGTCGGTGAGGCAGACGAAG
>JABGQJ010000993.1 GCA_018648945.1 Victivallales bacterium | reverse complement strand
CATGGTAGCATCTACGGGTCGGGATGCAACGGATCTACCAGATTCGGTGCCCTCTGAGGCGGGGCCATTCCTTGTATCCCTTCTCCTCTTGCCTATCTTCCCTTGTCGATCGATTTGCCGTAGAAGCCCAAGGAGAGCCAGTCGATGAGCGATCAACCGAATATTGTCGTGGTGTTCCTGGACGATTCGGGCTGGGCGGATTTCCGTCCCTTTGGCGATACGCCTTACCCCACGCCCAACGCCGAGCAATTGGCGGCCGAAGGCTGTCGCTTCAACCAGTTCTACGTGCCACAGGCGGTCTGCTCGGCTTCCCGCGCCTCTCTGTTGACCGGATGCTACCCCGGCCGTCACCATGTCTATGGTGCGATCCCCCCTCGCGTGCGCGGGCTCGATCCCAGCTTCCCCACCATGGGACAGGTGCTGCAGGCGGCGGGTTACGCGACCGGTTGCTTCGGCAAATGGCATGTGGGCGACTACGAGGAGACCCGGCCTCCCGCCCGTGGTTTCGATGAATCCTGCGGGCTCATGTACTCCAACGATATGTGGCGGCACCACCCCGGCACAGACCGCTTCGACGACATCCCCCTCCAGTTCTGGGAGAACGGCGAGGTCGTGATCGACGATGTGAACCCCGAGCAGCAGAGAATGCTCACCACCTGGTATGCGGAGCACGCGGTGTCGTTCATCGAGCGCCACCAGGACGAGCCCTTCTTCCTCTACGTGCCCCACAACATGCCGCACGTGCCGCTCTACTGCAGCGACAAGTTCGAGGGCAAGTCGGGCCATGGTCTCTACGCCGATGTGATGATGGAGATCGACTGGTCCGTGGGCGAGATCATGAAGGCACTCGACAAGACCGGGATCGCCGACAATACGCTGGTGATCTTCACCTCCGACAACGGCCCGTGGCTCTCCTACGGCAACCACGCGGGGACGACTCCGTATCGCGAGGGGAAAGCCACGAGCTTTGATGGTGGCACCCGCTCCGCCTGCACCATGCGCTTCCCCGGGCGTATCCCCGCCGGCAGCGCTTCGGAACGGGCTTTTTGTAGCGTCGATCTCATGCCCACCTTTGCGTCCCTGGCCGGGGCCGACCTGCCGGACAGTCCCATCGATGGCAAGAACGTCTGGGATCTCATCACCGGCTGTCCGGATGCGGCCAACCCGCACGACTACTACCCCTTCTCCATGGCCCGCACATTCGAGGGCGTAATCAGCGGCGACGGCAAGTGGAAGCTGCACCTGCCCCACTCCTACCGCACGGTGGCGGTGGCGGGCAACGACGGCCAGCCTGGCAAGTACGAACAGGCCCATATCGAGCTTTCGCTCTTCGACATGCAGAACGATCCATACGAGACCACGAACGTGGCGGATCAGCATCCGGAAGTGGTCGCCAAGCTCAAGGCCTACGCCGAAACCCACCGGGACAAGTGGTGGACAGCCAGCAAGTAGACGACGCATAGGCGAACAGCCAAGGACGAACGCATGAACTCATCGGGATCGCATCGCGCCGCATCCGCCGGCCTCCACATGCTCCTGGTCTCCCTGTGCCTGGCCGCGAGTTGGGTCCGGGGAGACATTGCCCAGACCTACACAGATTCGGGACGGTCCGAGCTGCGCCAGGGCGTGGCGGTCCAGCACTTCGTCGTGCCCTATGGCTGCGTGGGAACGGCCTTTGAGTTCTACTGCGATGCGAGCCAGACCCGGGGCATTCCGGACCACGAAATTGCCCTGCAGGTCTACTCGGCCGACCGCAAGCACCTGAAAACCACGTCGGTGAAGCTGCGCAACTTGCCCAACCGCCGGGGATGGCTGAAGCTAGACGGCTTGGCCCTGCCACACGGCACCTACTACGCCCAGCTCTTCAGCAACAGCAAGGCACTCTCGCCACACCTGCACGCGCGGCTGTTCAGCAGCAGCGACTACCGGGGCGGCCACGCGGCGACGGGCTGGAAAGGCGGTACGCCTCTCGGTGCCAGGCACGACTTCCAGGCGCGCCTCACCTTTGCTCCCCCGCCGCCTCGCCAGGCAGTGCCACTGACCGTGGCCGATGGCTTCCTGGTCAAGGACGCGAAGCCCTGCCGAGCGATTGTGCTGGCTGCGGATTCCACCCCAGGCGAGTGGACGGCAGCCGAGGAACTGCGCGACCACGTGCGAGAGATCTCCGGCGCAGAACTGCCCATTTCCCTGGCCCCCTACTGCAGCTACCAGCAGGTGGTTGCGGTGGGCTTTGACAACCGCCTCCCGCCCCCGCTTCGCCGCGCCGCCTTTGGCAAGCTGGACGACCAGGAACTGGTGATCAAGCCTGCTGGCAACACGTTGCTCCTGGCCGGCGGTACCCCGCAAGCGACGCTGTACGCAGTCTACGAGTTCCTGCATCGTCTCGGCGTGCGGTGGTACTCCCCGGAGTACACCAAGACCCCCAAGACCCGCGACATCGCCATTCCCCCCGAGACCATCTGCTACAGTCCCCCCGTCACCGGGCGCACGCTCAATGCCGGCAACCGGGCGACCAAAGCCTGGCTGGCGCGCAACCGGCTGACCACCGTCGCCCACTGGGGCGCGCTCGGCCATCGCTACGGCACCACCGAGCGCGAAGGGCCAGATATGC
>JABGQJ010000992.1 GCA_018648945.1 Victivallales bacterium | reverse complement strand
CTGCCGGGAGCCAATCTCTCCGACTACCTGTCGGTCCGTCAGGTGTTGTTCACCGACACCAGTGGGCGTCGCCCGATCGCCGCTGCTCTGCCCGAGGCAAAACGGGTCGGTGACGCCTACGCCATTGACATCCCTGCGGGGGTCACCCGCCAAGTGTGGTTCTCGTTCCACCCGACCCAGGTTCCCGCCGGCGAGTACGCCGGTCGGGTGACCATTGTCGCGCCCGATCAGCCCGAGACCGTCGTGCCGCTGACTCTGAGGATCTACCCATTCACGTTCCCGGAGCGCCCGACGCTGGCGCTGGGCGGCTGGGATTACCTGGAGAGCAACGGGATGTACGGGGCAACCCCGGCCAATATGCCCGCCTTGATCAAGGCCCTCCGCGAGTACCACGTGGACTCGCCGTGGGCAAGCCGCGGCGTGTTGCCCGCCGGGGCGACCTTTGACGAGCAGGGAGAACTTGCCGGCACCCTCGATTTCACCGTGTGGGATCGCTGGGTGGGACGCTTTCCCACCGCCCGCCACTACTGCGTCTTCATGCGCGCCAACGCCACCCCCACCTTCTACGGCGAGGCGCTGGGCACGCCCCGCTTCAATCGCATGGTCGGCTCCTGGATCACGGCCTGGGTCAAGCACATGGCAACGCAGGGCATCAAGCCGGCAAAGCTCTCTCTGCTGATCGTGGATGAGCCGGGGAAGGTCGAGCAGACCGAGATGATCGTGGCCTACGCCCGGGCCATCAAAGCAGCCCAGCCGGGGGTAATCATCTGGCTCGACCCGCGCTACAAGGACCCGGCGGCACAGGATCCCAGATTGTGGGCGGCATGCGACGTGCTTTGTCCAAATGCCTACACGACGGCGCGATGCCCCGAGCCCGAGCGTCAGTTCTACCTCGACCAGCGGGACAAGGGCACGACCCTGTGGCTCTACGAGTGCTCCGGGCCGGGCAAGGGCCTCGACCCCTATGCCTACCACCGAGGGCAGCCGTGGCTGGCGCTCCGCTTTGGCGCGGTCGGTTGTGGATACTGGGCATTTGGCTCGGCGGGGGGGAACAAGGCCACGTCCTGGAACGCCTACGATCAGGATGCTGTCGAGTATTCCCCGCTGTTCATCGGCAAGGACTCTGTGACCGCCGGCAAGCACATGGAGGGGATTCGCGAGGGTGTGCAGGACTACGAGTACTTCGTCATGCTGCGCAAACGGGTGGCCGCGCTCAAGGCCAAGGGTGTTGCCGATCCGGCGCTGGCCAAGGCGACGACACTCCTCACTGCTGGACCGTTGCGCGTGACCGATGCCATCATCACTCAAGGTGGCGTGGGATGGGCCCGCGTTCGCGACCGCACCATCATGGATGAGGTGCGAATCCAGGTTCTCGACGCTCTGCTTGCGTTGAAGCGTCTGTGAATGGGTGGCCCCATGTCCAAGCATCGTTCCCTCGTGATCGTGCTCTGCCTGGCCCTGACAAACGCTCTTGGCGCCGCACCACCGGCCTTCTACCTATCCGATTTCGCGGCCGGGGAGAGCGGCTTCCGCACGATCTATCACTACTACGGCAAGTCGGACCTATCGATTGATCGTGAGAAGCCCGGGCCGTCGGGCGGGCCGTCGCTTCGCACCACGCTCACCGGCAAGACGAAGACGATGGCTGGCATCAACCTGCCCGTGCCGCCTGGGCAGCGCGTGCGCATTGCGCTCGCCGGGGCGGCGGCGCTGAGCGTGTGTGACAAGATCAACGTTGCCGTCAAGTGCATCACCGACGGCGGCGACGTCTGGCTTGATGTGGGAGCGTTCCCCCGCACGCGTGCGTTCGGGCTAGTCAGCAGCGGCATCATGGAGATCCCGAGCGCAACGCAGCGCGCCTACCTGTTCGTGTTCGCTCAGGACGCGACGGGGGTGTTCTGGGTTGCGGACCTGAGCGTGCGCCCGGCCGATGTGCCGCCGGAGCTGGAAGCGCAGTTCGACGCCAAGGGCCCAACCGTGTGGGGCATCAATGATCCCCTGGTGCTCGCCTACCACGAAAAACCCGACGCCACGCTCTCGGACACTTCGGCCAAACTCATGGCTGCGGTTGGCTTCCGCGTCGCTCGATTGTGGACGTGGTGGGGCATCCGCGACCAGTTCAAGCACGACATCAACCAAGGCGGGGCGTGGCTGATGCTTGACCGCACCAAGGCGGGATACGACTTCTCGCCTCTGGAGCAGCGACTCGACCAGCTGGCCTACTACGGCCTTGCCCCCGGCCCGGTCATCGTCCACGGGACGCCGGTGTGGGCCAGCGGCAAGACGGTCGCCGACTTGCCAGCCGATGCGCCGGGGAAGTGGCGGGCCCGCCGCCGACCGTTCTGGCCGCCGCGTGACTGGGCTGAGTACGATCGATTTGTGTTCGAACTGGCGTCGCGCTTCAAGGGCCGCGTGCGCATTTGGGAGGTCATGAACGAAGCGAACACCCCCGACTCCGGCCTGCAGGGCGGGCACCGCATGTACGCGGAGTATCTGCGGCGGTTCCACGCGGCTGCCAAGCGCGCGGACGCGGGCTGCACAGTGCTATGTGGCAGGATTGGTGGCGACTGGCTCGGCCGCATGGTGGCGGAGACGCCGCGCATCGTGGACAG
>JABGQJ010000991.1 GCA_018648945.1 Victivallales bacterium | reverse complement strand
CATGAAGCCCTTTTCACATTGGGTTCACGATCCCCCCATGGCGTGGCACGATGGTGTTGGCGGTGTGCAGGCATAGCCCGCGCCCTTGCCCACTTTGCCAGCGGATGGTATTCTCTCTGCCTTGAGGGAGTGGATCCGTTCCATCCCGGCGCGCTTGCGCCCGACGCAGGTACGCAGATGAGCATACACGATTCACGATGCAGGCGGTGGGTGGGTGCACTCGCGGCACTCCTCTCGATCGCAGCGGCCCGGACAATGGCGCTGGACTCGTTTGAGGACGGCACCGAGGGCTGGCGAGCCGATGGCGGGAAGATCAGCGTCTCAGCCACCCACTGGAAGCTGGGGAAGCGGTCGCTGCGTTGGGATTTCACGCCTGGTGGCACGCTGAGACGACCAACCGACAAAGCGCTGACCGATGCCCTGGCGGCGCGCGCCGGGGGCGTGAAGATCTGGCTCTATTGTGAGAAGCCCGTGCCGGGGCAACTGCGGATCCGGGTCGGCGCGTGGTCCTTCCCGGTCAATCTGGGGTTCACGGGCTGGCGGACGGCCTGGGTGCAGTTTGTGGAGGATGCCAAGCCAGCCCCGGCGGTCGACGGGATGCTTCTGGAAGCGCCGGCAGGGGCGGGGACGATCTTCATCGACGCGTTCGAGCTGGGTAGCGTGCCGTGGATGCGCCAGGGCGACGCCCAGACTCCCTATACCAATCCAAAACGGGCCAACGGGAAATACTGGACAACCATTCACGAGCAGTCGGCCATTGTTCCCCCGGCGCCGGCACGCGCCGTGACGCCAGCAGACGCGGCAGCCTTTCGCGCGATCGAGGGGCGCTACGAGAAGTGGATGTTCGACCGCATGGACGATCCCCGCAAACCAGTGCAGGCGCGCCGAGCGAGTATCGACAGCTACATCGCCCGCGGACACGCGGCGTTCGAGAAGCTCGGACTCGTCCGGCAGGGAGCGGTGGTGACGGGTCAGGGGCTGTTCTGCGCCTCCGACACGCATCGCCCGCAGCTTGCGTCTGAGGTGCTGCAATACGTCGCCATGCCGCTGGCCTACGATGCGCGACTGAATGACAGCGAGAAGGCGCGGCGCCGCTTCCTTGATCTCACCGACTACGTGCACGACCAAGGCTGGGCGGCTGGCAGCCTGATGGGGTCCAGCTATGGGGATACCCTCCGCATCTCGGGTTACGTCCATGCCGTTTACATCCTCCGCGACTACCTGAAGGCGCAGGGCCGACTCGAGCGCGAATTGGCCACGCTCCACTACCAGATCTCCATGGCCGCAACGTATCCCGTTCCCGAGCGGCCAGGCGCCAACGCGGACGAACTTCGTACCGTCCTGCTGTATCGGCTGCTCTACATCCTGATGCTCGAGGACTCGCCTGGGAAACTACGCGACATGGCGTGTCTCGTGCGGTGGGCCAACGCGGCGCTGTCGGTTGCTCACGGCTACGGCGACACGATCAAACCGGATGGGACGGTATTCCACCACGCCACGGCCTACGCGAACGCCTATGGCAACAATGCCATGCTCATGTCGTCACTCACCTACTGGCTGCTCCACGACACGCGCTTTGCCCTCTCGGCGGAGGCGGGAGCGGATCTGAAGCGGGCGCTCCTGAATCTCCGTTTCATGGCTGGCAAGTACCATGTTCCCATGGGCGTGAGCGGGCGTTGGCCTTTCAGTGCCGCCGCCATGGTCCCCACCTCACCGGCCTTCGCCTATCTGGCCGACGCGCTGGACGACGAGGAGCTCGGGCGGGCCTTCGTACGGCTTTGGGACCCCAATCTCCCGGAGTACCAGCGCGCCTTCCAAGGCTGCGCACCTCGGATCTTCTGGGACAGTTCGCCGGGGGCGCTACCCTGGTTGCTGGATGCCGCGCAGCGATACGAACCGGAGCCCGATCCCCAGGGGAATCGCGCCTATCCCTACGCGGCGATGAGCTTCCATCGACGACGTGGCTGGGTCGCCAGCGTGCGTGGCTGGAGTCAATACGTGTGGAACTATGAGGGGAACGCCACCCAGAATCGCTATGGACGCTACAGCAGCTACGGGATGGTCCAGATCTTTGCCCGGGGCGGGCCGGTCCATCCAGCCCACAGTGGCTACCGGGAAAATGGGTGGGACTGGCTGCGCCCTCCTGGTGCCACGGTCATCCGCGTCCCCCTGGCGGACCTCGCTACCTCGACCGTCAAGGCGCGCCAGTACACCAACGATCCCTTCGTGGGTGGCGTCGCCCTCGGCCAACGCCACGGCATCTGGGCCATGCGCTTTGCCGACCCCCATTACGAGACCTCATTCCGCTTCCGGAAATCCGTGTTTTTCGTGGACGAGACACTCGTCTGCCTGGGTTCCGGCATCTCGAACGACGACCGCGCGCACCCCACCGAGACCATCCTCTACCAAACGGCTTGGCCGACAGACTCCGGACCGCTGCCTCGACAGCAGACACCCCGGAAGAAGTGGCTTATGGACCCGGTCAGTAACGGCTACTACTTCCCCGAGAAGCAGGCAGTCAAGGTGGTGGCCGCAACCCAGGAATCCATGCACAACAGCGGCAGAAAGAAGACCAAGGGCGACTTCGAGACCGCCTGGATCGACCACGGCGCGGCC
>JABGQJ010000990.1 GCA_018648945.1 Victivallales bacterium | reverse complement strand
CCTGCCGTTGGCCGGTGACATCCATGTCTTTGCCCGCTGCAGTGCCCTGCCGGGCTCGCCCGGGGGCGAACTGCGGCTGCAGGTCAACGAGGTCCCCCTCAAACCGATCACTGCTGCGCCGGGTGCTTGGGTGTGGGTGCCGCTTGGCAAGATCCAGGGGCAGCCTGGCCGCTGGCGCTTGCGACTCTGGGCTGATGCGCCGGGGTTGGTCTGCGATGCTCTGATGCTCTCTCGCCAGAGCACCGTTCCACGCGGCCGACAGCTGCCCCTCGATTGCCAACCGATAGCAATCAGCAGCTGGTTCGACGCGGATGCCGGAGCACAGCAAGTCATCGTGCCTGAGCACCTCGTTGGCAGGGCTCGCACGCTCTCGGCGAATAGTGCGGAAAGCGATGTGCGTTTCGTCCGCAAAGAGCTGGCCAGCCTGCCAGGCATCCGTTGTGTCTGGCCGCGGCTCCAGGCCAGTGTGTTCGCAGCGGTTCGGGACGTGGACGGAGATGGTCGGTTGGAGGCCATTGGCCCGTTGGAGAGCAATCTCAAGACTCTCGCCTGCATTCGCGAAGACGGGAGGATTTTCTGGCAGCGGCCCTGTCCCAGCAATGACTACCCAACCGACGACAACTTGACGGAGATCGAGGATCTGGACGGGGACGGTCGGTTCGAGTTCATCATGGTTGGCTCCTCACTCCGCGTGCTCGATGCGCTCACGGGCGAGACCCGTTGGGAACGCCCTCTGCCTCAGAACCGAGCCGTGTTCAAGCGGTTCTACAACAAGGCTAACCTGGCCTGGAATCTCGGGCACATCAGCTCTCGCGACACATGGGATGTGGTGATCAGTCTCGACCTCGCGGACGGTCCCGGTGTCATGGTGTTCAATGCGGCCGGCAAGCTGGTCTGGCGCCGTTCGGTCCCCAAGCTCAGCCACATGCGCACCGAGCACGAACTGCGCGTCCTGGATGTCGATCGTGATGGGCTCGGCGAGATCTGTTTCTCCAACACCGCCGCCCACGTTTGTCTGGATCATGATGGCAAGCTGCTGTGGTTGATCGAGGGGCGGGACCGCGTGCGTGATCACAGCGACTTCTGGGACATGGCCGATGTGGATGGAGATGGCCGTCTCGAGATCCTCTACCAGTCCGCCAGCACTGCCTATCTGGTGGATGCCCTCACCGGTAAGCAATGTCTTGCGTATCAGGACGCGGAAGGGCAACGGGGGTTCCTGCGCGATTTCCTGCCGGAGCTTCCCGGCGTCGAGTGCCTGGTCATCGAGAACCGAATCAAGCTCTTTGACGCCCACGGCGAGCCGATCTGGGAGCGGCGCGGACTCACGGGGAAGCAGGGCGTCGTCGGCGACTGGGATGGCAACGGACAGCTAGACGTGATGTTCTGCAAGTACGGCAAGACGCATATGGCCGTGCGCGGCGAAGATCCCGATATCCAGGTCTACAACGCCACCGGTGAGTTGACCTACATTCTCCGCTGGGGCTTCAAGCATGGCGGTGCGCCTTGGTACCGCCGGCAACGGTACCACAATGCATCGGATCTGGACGGCAATGGCTATGCGGATTTCCTGATCGGCTCCTATCCCAACGGCCCCCTCAGTGTCTTGGAGTGGACAGCCGGTCCGGTTCGCCGGGAGTAGTCTGTCTTCATGGCGAACTGGTGATGCACTCCTCCGAGGGCGTCGGGAGTGCGGCTTGGCGCCCCAGCAGCCGCGCCACCCGCTCGCGCAGGGCGGGCAGCCCCGTGCCGGTGAGGGCCGAGATGACGAGGGCGTCGGGGAACTCCGTCCGCAGCTCGGGCAGTGCTTCTTGGGCGGTTGGGCTGTCGCTCTTGTTGAGCAGGAGCAGGGAAGGGACGTCCCCGGCACCGATCTCGGCGAGCGTCTCGCGCACCACCTGCAGGTGTTCCCGCACGTAGGGATCGCCGGCGTCGGCAACCGTGAGCAGGGCATCCGCCCCGCTGGCCACTTCCAGCGTGGAGCGGAAGGAGGCGACCAGGCCGTGGGGCAGGTGGCGGATGAACCCCACCGTGTCAGAGAGCAGCATCCTGGCTTGGTCGTGCAGGTAGGCCCGTCGGGTGAGGGTGTCGAGGGTTGCGAAGAGACGGTCGTCCACGTAGGCATCTGCCTGTGACAGGGCGTTGAGCAGGGTCGATTTCCCGGCGTTCGTGTAGCCCACCAGGCAGACTGAGGGCAGATCCCGGTGCTCGCGAGCTAGGGTGCGCCGCTCCTGGATGCGGGCGAGTTCGCGCTTGAGGATCTTGATGCGGGCGGTGACGGCCTGCCGGCGCATCTGCAGGGGTGTCTCGCCGGGGCCGCGCATGCCGATGCCGCCCCGGAACCGGGGCTGTCGTTGGTCGGGCAGGCGGTTGCGCATATGGCCGAGTTGGGCCAGCTCCACCTGTCGTTGCGCTTCCTCGGTGTGGGCGCGGCGGGCGAAGATCTGCAGGATCAGTTCGGTGCGGTCGATGACCTTGGTGCCCAGTGTGCGGTCCAGATGGTTGACCTGGGTCGGAGTCAGTTCGTTGTCGAAGACAATCAGGTTGGCCTGGGTCTCACGACACAGGGCCTGGACCTCGGCCAGTTTGCCCTCGCCGATCAGCGAGTTGGCGCTGGGCCGTGG
>JABGQJ010000099.1 GCA_018648945.1 Victivallales bacterium | reverse complement strand
GGAGTCGGCTATGCCGCTTGGCTTCCGCACGGCAGGGCTTTGGCATATACCATACGGTACGACATGTACGAGACGGAGATATTCGTGGTGTCCGCCGCTGGCGGAGAATCCTATCCGCTGTTGAACAACCATGACGATCTGGACGTGCATCCCGCTCCGCACCCCTGGGATCCCGACCGTCTCCTCTTCCTGTTCGATGCGGGGAATTGGTCGTTCGACCGCGAATTCCGACTCTTGGAGCGGACCAGTGGCCGCCAATGGACCGTCTTCCCCCGCAACGGGCGCACGCACCACATGCCTGTCTGGCACCCCAACGGCAGCGAGATCGTGTGGACGCAGAGCGGCACCACATTGAGGTCCCACGAGGCCCTGTGGACCATGCGTGCAGATGGAACGGGGGGGCGGAAGATCATCCCTCCCTATCCAGGAGAGAAGAGCCAAGCCTGTGTCGATGTCTCGCCGGACGGTCGCAGAGTCCTGTATGATCGGCGGAACGGGAAGGAGACGGACCTCTGCATTGTCGACCTTCGTACGGGAACAGAGACGCTTCTCGTGGGGACGCCAGCCGAGGAACGGGGGATGGGTTGGGCATTCATCGTGATGCCTGCCAAGCAGCCGGAGTAGTGTGAGGCCCCACCTGAACAGCAACCTTCGGCTTCAGATCTGGATGGCGAGGAACTCCTGGCACATGGCATCGATCGCTTCCTGGGTGTGGCCGGCACCGACGGGGTCGCCATACCACTTGGGGAGGAAGCCACCAGCGGGGGTGCCGAGCGTGTCCACGAGCCGGTGGCAGTAGGCACGGATCTCGTCCAGGCTGCCCCGACACATGGTGGTCTGAATGTCCACGGGGCACCAGAAGGTGATCTGCCCGGCGAACTGGGCCAGGCTGTCCAGGCCCATATTCTCCTGCTGGTCCATCTGAATGACGTCCAGGCCAATCTCGATCAGGTCCGGGAGGATGTCGGTGATGTATCCGCAGCTATGCAGGAAGGTCTGGAGTCCGGCGGCGCGGGCGGCAGCGTAGACGCGGGCATAGGCTGGCTTCCAGAACTCGCGCCACTTCTCCGGGGAGATCATGAGGCGGTCCTGGAGGCCCCAGTCGTCGCAGAAGATGAACCCGTCCGCCTCCGCCACCTGGTAGCGCTCGATCGCGTAGAGGTTCATCTCGACAAGGATATCGATCAGGCCCCGCAGATCTCCGGGGTTGGTGTAGAGATCGGTCCAGGTATTCTCGAGCCCACGCAGGAAATGCACCCGCTCGTAGAGGGAGATGCCGCCGGCGAGCATGTACTGCTCTCCGGCGCGTTCGCGGGCACCGGCAAGCTGGCTCCAGCGGCTTCCCATGGTGATGTCCGGGGCGTCCGCCGGATCGAAGTCGGTCCATTCCTTGATGGGGAATTTCTTGACTTCCCCGAGCTTGCAGACGCCGATGTTCTCCCAGACTGCGCCCCACTCGTCCGTGCCAGTACCGGGTCGGGCATCGGGGCTGGGACTCATGCCCACCCCGCCGAAGTCGTTCCCGTAGGGGGCGGGGAAAGACCGAGCCAGACGGTCTGGCCCGGTGCAGGCGATGGTGGCTGCTACGACTTCCCGTGGCGTCATCATGGTACTCAGTCTCCTGGTTGGGCGGCGCCGATGGCACGATCGCGATCCACCTGTTCACGGCTGAGGCCGAAAGTCGGGAGGTGAGGGGCGAGACTCTTGCCGAACTCCTCGATCACCCTCAACCCATCGTCTGGAGTCGGCATGGCCTGGTCGAGGAATACGCGGAGAGTCACCCCGTACTGCGAGCGGACCCGGCGCTTCTTGCGCCACCAGGAATCGACCAATGCGCGCAGTCGCTGCCCCCATTGGGAGGGCACGAAGAGACGGCGGGGATCGGCTCGGCTCCGCCAGGCGGCCAGGATGACGACGGCGGTTTTGCCTTCGCCCGTCCTCTTCCGGAAGGCGCGCCAACGCGGTGTCTCCCCAGGCAGCCAGTCGTAGGCCTTCTCCGTGTCGAGCTCCGGCACGGAGGTCCAGCCCTGGGACGGGTAGCATGTATCTGGCCAGTGGGGGTGCCGGAAGGCCCCCATGCTGGCCAGGTTCTGGGGTTGCCAGTAGGAGAATTGGGCCTCGATCCGCTGGCCGCGTTGGTTCACGTAGTAGGCGATCGTGTGGTCGGAGGGGCGCAGCTCTTCGAGTTCCTCGGCGCTGAACTGGCCCATGCCCGCGAGTCGGAAGTCCCCGAGTTGCCGCGGCAGCTTCACGAGAGCTCGGCGCTGGGCTCCAGCCAGGAATTCGGCCTCCTCATCCACAGCGTAGTGGCGGGTGATGGTCGCCCTCAGCCCGGTGGCGAGTGCCAGCAGGGCGAGAATGGCCAGCAAGGGTGCCCTGGTCGATGCCGCCCTGGCTTGGTCGGGCATCTCGGCAGGGGATGGCCCGCCTTCCTCCCGCCGACGGGGCCCGGCAAGTAGGCGGCTGCACCCGATCAGTCCGCCCAGGGCCAGAACGAAGGTGATCAGGCCGAGGAGCTCGTGAGCGCTGCCTTCGGCGATGTCATGCTGTCCGCGGGAAATCAACAGGGCGGAGACGTAGAGGCGAATCAGGTTGCCCGCCACGGCCAGGACCGGCACGCTGGCCAGGAGCAGGAGGCCACGCCGCCAGGTGAACCGCCCGAAATGGAGGATGGCTACGGCGGCGGCAGTCAGAACCCACAGGGAGCGGATGCCGCTACAGGCGTCGATGATGCCCACCATGCCGCCGGCGGTGTGCAGTACGTTGCCGTCCCGCGTGACCTCCACTCCGCTCAGCCGGAGGAGCCAGGTGGTCAGGATACTGCCCAGGGTGCGGAGGCGGAGGGTGATTTTGGTCAGGATCGAGGCGGGCAGGGGGAGGGCGAAAAGGAGGTAGGCGAGGGGGAAGGCAAGGCGCTTCAGCCACACTTCCCCCGCCGTTGCCAGGATCAGCCCCGCGAGAACTCCGAGGAGACCGGTTGCCCCGAGGAAGAGCCAGCCAGTGCCTCCGGGGTTGAGTCCGGCCGCATACCAGTAGGAGAACATAGCAACCGCGGTGCCAAGCCCCGCGACCGGCAGTCCCGCCCAGAGCCAGGACCGGGCCGCAGGCGAGGACCCATGGTCCTCCACGATCACCCATGCCGAATAGGCGGAGACCAAGGGGACGAGGAAACCATGGGAGTAGTCGCCTCCGGAAGAGAAGAGTGCCACCAAGCTGCGCAGGAACGGCCAGGCCGTCGCGAACAGCAGCAGGAGGCACGCCGCCAGCGGCCAGGTGATCTGGCGAGCAAGTTTCGGCAGACTGAGTTCGGACACAGCGGGACTTCCTGGCTGGCGGGGTGAGAACGGAACGGCTGGCGTACTATACCGCCATTGTTCAGGGGGTGAACTCGCGGGCCGTCTCCATGGCGATCCGCACCCAGTCTTGCAGGCGGCGCGGTTCGTGGTTGCAGGTGTGGGTGTCCTTCATGATGATGTCCGTGACGCAGCCCCGGGTCCGCTCGCAGAAGTCGCGCAGTCCGGCCCGGACGGGTTCCGGTCGCCAGGTTGGGCCAGCCACGATGGCTGGATTGGGCTTCCAACTGAAGACGTATCGGTTCTGGAGGCGCTCTGCGCTCTGGTCGAGGTCCGCCCACGGGCTGATGGAGACCCGGCGCAGATTGCGGATCTTGAGTACCGCGTCGAGCTTGTGGTGCAGGGGCTCGCAGCAACCGTAGTTGGCCAGGCCGAAGCGCTCCAGGAATTGGCGCTCATAGGTAAGCGCAAACTCCTCGTGCATGCTCGGAGAGACCTCGGAGAAGATCTGCGCGGTCGCCATGGCCCAGAGATCGTGGCAGCGGGCAGCGGGCTTGGTGTAGCCCTCGGCAGGCAGTTGAGCTGTGTACCCGACGCCACCCGATCCGTTGTAGTGGTTGCGGTTGTTCAGCCGCAATGCCCCCTGCGCCTCCAGGGCCTCGATCTCCCCCAGCTTGCCGTCCAGCAGGCGTTGCATGACCGCATGGACCCACTGGGGACGCTCGATCAGGTCCAGATAGAGCTGGTCGATGCCGCGCCACGCAGAGAGCTGGTCCATGGGGGCCCAGCCTCCCCAGCCAGCCGCAAGACGCACCTCGAGGATGCCATCGAAAATTTCTCGCACCTGCGCTTGGTTCCGGCCTGTTCTTTCCCAGTCCACAGTGACTTCGGGGCGCTGGATCTTGTCGAGGTCCGACTCCTCGATGAGTACCGGTTCGATGTGGTAAGCCCCCTTGTACGCCGTCGACGGTATGCGTTCGGCCTGCAGGCCATAGCCGGTGTTGCGGACGGCGACAGGGCAGCTCACGACCGGCTCGATCACATTGTCGTCGCGCAGGTGCTCCCAGGAGTAGAGCCGCTGCCGCAGATCCTGCTCGTATCGCCGGGCCAGGGGCGTCTCGCAGTCGTAGACCCAATCCGCTGCCAGTTCGCTCCAGGAGCCTTCGGGGAAGACCAGGACCATCGGCCGGGTCTTCTCCAGGTCATTGTGCCGCGCCCACAGCTCCGCCTTTTCGGCCTGCTCGGGCAAGGCGGCGATCTCGGCTACCCGCCGGGCCAGTTCGCGCAGGGCTTGGGTTTCCTTGGCGGAGGGGAGGTCGCTCATGGCATGAATCCCTTACATGGCGGCTGGAAGTGGTGCATGTAGGCTGGCACGCCAAACCACGAACACAAGCGCTTCTCCCCCATTCTCCGCAGAGGGCTTGACACGTGGTTTGCGGAAGGTAGCCTGCCACGCAACCTGATGAACGTCCCCCGGGAGCCCAACATGAGTCCTGCACCAGATCGCTTGGATCGGTCGTGTTACCTCATTCGCGGCGGCAAGCCGCACAACCCCGTGATTGCGGATCTGACCGAGACTCACAGTCTGCCGGGCACGGCCAGCTACCTGTTCTCGGCCCTGCTCGCGGGGGAGAAGGACCCAGACACGCGCCGGATTCTGGCGGCCTTGCGCCGGCATCGGGAGGCCGACCCCGGCAAGGGCACGTTTGGCTGCTTGAAATGGTACCTGGAATCACCTCGCGTCTATGACACCAATGCGTCATTTTTCGTTTGTACCCCGCTGGCCGGCATCTGGCTGGCCTGCCGGGGTCAATTGAGCCAGGAGGAACTGGCCGAGATGCGGGGGGTGTTCGCGGATGTGCTGCCGTGGTTCCAGAGCATGGCGGAGAGCCCGAGCCTGTTCTATCCCAACAAGTGCATCAGCGATGCCGCCATGCTCCTGGCCGCAGGGCATGTGCTGGGCGACGACGAGGTGATTGCCGCAGGGCGCGATTTCGCGCGCCGCTACTTCGACTACTACCGGCGGCGTGGCACGGGCTGGGGCGAGGACCACTCGCCGGTCTACACGCGGGTCATCCTGGAGATGACGCTACTGATCATGGCCTTGGAGGGCGACGGCGACGTCCACGATGCGGCGCGAGGGATGACCGATGCCATTCTCGACTGGGCCGATTTCCACGATGGGATGGATGCGGTCCCCAGCATCCGGGGGTACAACTTCGACGCCAAGATCGAGTTGCCCTACGGTATTCGGGGCCTCTTCGGCGAGGAGCAGGAGGAGCCGCTGAAGAGTCTGTTGGGCATGCTGAAGAAGGTGACCGGCTACCACTGGGAGCGGCAGGAACTCCCTGTGCCCCGGCAACGCCGCTGGCGCACCTTCGATGAGCATTTCAGCACCAGCTACATTGGCGAGCATGCGCGTCTTGGCACGCTCAGCGAGTATCCGTTGATGCCGAACACCTACATGCACGATGGCTGGGGACTGGGTTGGCAGAGCAAGCCCTGTTCCTTTATCGTCCACGACCGCGAATACGGCATTCTCCAATGGGTGACTGAGGATGACGAGGGCGTGGTGCGGCGCCACGAGTCCGGTCGCGGCATGCACGAGTGGGCGAGCCGCCATCTGTTCAAGCGTCTGAGTTTCCATCCCGAGGTAAAGCTGGTTGGGCACCAAGAGGGCGGGGCGAGCATTGTCTTCCGAGAGATCCACCGTCTGCATTCGCCGACTTCCCGCATTGTCGATCGCTGGCGATTGGCCAAGGGCGCGGGGCAGATCCTGGTTGAGGGTGCTCCGGTCTCGGTCGGGACGGAGGTCCCAGCCGGACGCTGGCTGGTGCTGGACTATGGGGCCTGCGCGGTGGCGATCCGTGCTCTGACCTGTCGAATCCCAGCGGCTCCGGACGAGGACGAGAACCCGCAGCGGCGCACGCAGGGAAACCTGGTCGAGTTACCGGTCCGCGTGGTGCGTGACGAGGAGGGGCTGCAGCTCTGCCTTGTCCTGGTCGAGGGTCGGGAAGGCGTCTGGACCGAACCCCTGCTCTTCACCGGCTGGTGCGTCGTTCTGCTCGACACCCCGGCGGCCGTGGCTGGATTGGCCGTCGAGGAGTCGTTCCATGCCGACGGGGAAGTGCCGCGCACCTACGGCGAGGAGATCCGGACGGTCACGCTGACCACGCCCAATGGTACGCTGGCGCTGGCCAGGGACATGCTGACCGGGGCGACAGAACGCCGGACCGACGGGGTGCCCTTCGACGTTGCCGTCAGGGCATGATCCCGAGCAGGGAATCGACCACCGCTTCGGCACGCTCTTCGCGGGAGAACTCCTGGAGGCGCTCGCAGAAAGGCTCGACGGACACCGGGCCATCGTAGCCGATATCGTCCAGAGCGCCCATGAACGCGGCGAGGTCGATCACCCCCGTCTGTCCCGGGAGTTCACGCTTGTTGTCCAGCTGTTCGTCCACCGGGATGGCGGCGGGGGCATCGCTCACATGGACGAGGACGACATCGTCGTTGGCGAGCTCGCGCAGTTCATCCAGGTTGCTGCCGGACGTGTACCAGTGCCACGCATCGAGCAGGATGCCCACGGTTTCCACGCCAATCGCGGCGCGGAGCTCCTGGAGCTGCGCCAGAGTGTGGATGAATTCGCAGCGCTTTCCCTGGCGGGAGGTCGCCGGCCCCACGAACTCCAGGCCGAGCCGCAAACCGTGCCGGGCGAGAATCTCTGCCACTGGCCGGAGCCGGCGCACATGCAGTACGAAGTTCTCCCGGTAGGTGAGGGTGTCCGATGCCGGGCGCAGCCAGGTGGCGCAACGGGTGCACTGGAGCTGCTGTGCACGGGAGGCGAAGTCCGGCAAGTCGGCCAAGCCCTGCCGGAACTTGGCCTCCGTGTCGCGGAACTCCAGAGGCAGCCCCACCGACCCCACCCGAAGGGAGAGAGATCCATACAGGTCCTTCAGGGCTGCCGTGGGTTCGGAGACATTGGGATCGACGCCGGAGAATCCCACGCGTTCAGCCAGCGGCAGCACGTCGGCCATGGCCCCCCCCAGACCTACCGCACCTGGACAAAGATTGGGGTACATGCTCGCGCTCCTAGTGGAAGATGGCCGTGCGGAAGGGAAGGGGGGAGGACAGTCCCTCCTACAACAGAATACCGCACGCCGGGCCATTCTGCCATTCTGCCGTCGCGGAACCGCACAGAAAGCCCCGCCTTCGGGGAGAAGGCGGGGCAGTGGGAGCGAGGGCAGGGCAGAGGGGCGGGGACTAGTCGAGCACTTCCATGCCGTCCTCTTCGAGCATCATGCGCAGCTTCTCCAGAGCTTGGTTCTGGATCTGACGCACGCGTTCGCGGGTACGGCCGATGGTCTGGCTCACCTCCTCCAGGGTCCTGGGGCGTTCGCCGTTCAGGCCGAAGCGGAGGTTGAGAATGGTGCGCTCGCGCTCATCCAACCGGCCGGTCAGCGAGAGCATGTGCTTGAGGGTTTCCTCGTCCTGCACGATCTCGTCGGGGGCGATGGTCTTCTCGTCGGGAATGATATCCCGGAACTCGCCGTCCTCGCCGTGCTGGATGGGGTCGTGGAGTGAGATGGTCGTGGTCTTGCCCAGGCGCAGGCCAGTCACGGTCCGTTCCGTGAGGTTCACCTCTTTCGCGATCTCCTTGTCCGTAGGTTCACGGCCAAGCTGTTCGGTCAACTTGGTGCGGGCCGCCTGAATCTTGCTGATTTTGCTGGCCGATTGCACCGGGATGCGGATGGTGCGGGCCTGGTTGGCCAACGCCCGGCGCATGGACTGCTTGATCCACCACGCGGCGTAGCTGCTCAGCTTGGCTCCCTTGGAGGGATCGAACTTCTCGACCGCTCGCATGAGGCCGATGTTGCCCTCGGAGATGAGGTCCAGCAACGGCAAGCCCAAGCCCTTGAAGTCGTGGGCGATCTTGACCACGAGGCGCAGGTTGCTACGGATGAGTTTGGCCCGGGCAGCTTCGTCGCCTGCCGCGATCTTCGCTGCCAGTTCAACCTCCTCCTGGGGCGTCACAAGGGAGTACTGACCGATGTTCTGCATGTAGAGCTTCATCGTGTCATTGTCGGAGAGCATGAGGCCGAGATCCTTTCGGTTTCGTGGCGACGGGCACCGCGCTCGGACGAGCTGCGGCTCCGAAGGCTCCACTCCGCGGGACGCTTCTGGGCAAATCCCAACGCAAAGAACGGGACAAGCGTAATACGAAAGATAGCTTGAAAGTCATGCCCTGTCAATGGCAATCGTCCCACACGGCAGAATCCGGCGGGTCGCTAAGCTGGTGCGACCCCTGCATCGGAGAATAACGCACCGCCGGGGTCCCCTATTGGCGACGGCTTTCGGCGAAGGCACCTCAGTGTCGGGGGGCTGCGATATCGACAGGCGGCTGGGCAGGATCGATGGCGGGGGGGGCAGGGCGTGTCCCGGCTCCCAGGATGACGAGTACGGGCTGGACTTGGCGCGCAGTTCGGGTTTGCCCGTGCTTCTCGATGAAAGCCGCTGCGGCGAGTTGGCTGCGGGCCTGGAACTGCTCGTCGTCGGCGCTCTTCCTGGCCTGTTCAGCCAAGGCTTCCGGGGTGCGGAAGCTGGTGGGAAGTCCGAGTTTCTCCAGCATTTTGACGAAATCCCGGCGCGCGTCCTCCTCGGCCAGATTGCGCAGGCAAGCCTGGGCAAGGTCTCCGCCGCTGGCCTGGAAGTGCCCCTTGGCGGTCTTCGCCTTCTGGGCCTGGAGGCATACCAGTCCGCGCAGGAGGTTGGCCGTGGGGTCGCCTTCGGGTCCCAGCCTGCGGAGGAATTCGCGTCGGCTGATCTCGGCGGGCGTGAAGGATTTCCGGAACCTGCCGTGCGTCACTTGGGAGGTGCCTCTAACGCGCCCGTTGCCCACTTCCTCGATGCGGAGCGTGGTCTTGCCGGCGGGCAGGTCCACGGTGACGGTCTTCCCCCGGTCGGCGGCAAAGGAGCGCAACACGCGCTCCGGCATGGTACCAGTGGCCAGTAGTTCGGCATTGACGGTGAACAAGCGTTCGGGAGGCACCTCGAGAGCCGTGTTGTGGGACCAGGTTGCCCAGAGGACGCGGGCGTTCTCATGCTGTCCACGGCAAAGCTCGACGGCTACTTGGTCAAGGCCCTGTCGGAAGACTTCCCCAGCGAGCATGGCCGCTGTGTTGCCTGCTTCGGGGGGCGGATTCCTTGCGGCGATTGCCATGGTTTCCTCCCGGGGGGCTCTGGCCGCCGAGTGGGCGGGGGTTGGCGGGGGCCAGGCCGCTGGCGGCAGCACCGCGAGAGGCTGTGGGGGTGCGGGAACGACCTCCGGAAGTGGCTCGATCGGCGGGTCGGTCGGCAGCGGAACGGGGTCGGCAGGGGCGGGGGTTGCGATTCCCGCCGGTGTTTCCGGGACGGCCTGCCGTCGAATGGCTGCCTGGCGCCGACGTCGCATCTGTAGATGGACGCCGAGGGAGAAGATGCCGACGGCCACGGCGAAGACGGAAACCACAAGGATGAGGAAGGAGCGGCGATTCTCCTCGTCCTGGATGCTCTTGGCGACTCTTGCTGTGGAGTCTCGGTGGGCCATATCCGAGGCGATCTGCTCCGCCAGGCGGAGGGCTTCCGCCCGTTTGCGTCGGTGCCGTCGGGGGCTGGGCCGGTTGGGGCGGGGCGTATTGGGCAACTCGCCGGCGAGGACCAGTTCGATATCGTCGATGACCGCCTGCCAGGTGGTGGGTCGTTGTTGGGCCTTCTTGGCCAGCAGTGTTTCAAGCAGGTGTATGCAGGGCTCGGAGACGTCGGGGTTGTGTTCGGTGATCGGGGGCAAGGGTTCCAGAGCGTGGCGGGTGATAATCTCCACCGCATTGGTGCCTGGGTAGGGCGGCGAGCCGGAGACGAGGTGGTAGATCGTCGCGCCGAGGGAATACATGTCGGACCGGCAGTCGAGACCCTGTTCACCTCGGGCCTGTTCGGGGCTCATGTAGAGGGGGGTCCCCATGGCGATGCCCGTGGCGGTGATGCTTGGGTCTGCCGTGCTCTTGGCCAGGCCCATATCCATCAGCTTGATTTCGCCAAAGGTCCCGCGCATGATGTTGGCCGGCTTGATGTCGCGGTGCAGCATGTTGTGGCGGTCCCAGGCGAAGGCCAGAGCCCGGGCCACCGTGCGCGCTGCCTTGAGGCCCTCGTCTTCAGGCAGTGTTTTCAGGCGCTTCAGCCGGGCGTCGAGGCTCTCCCCTTCCACGTACTCCATGGTCAAGTAGTGGCATCCCTCTTCTGCGCCGGCATCGTGGATGGTCACGATGTTCGGGTGCTCAAGCCTGGCGGTGGCCAGTGCCTCGTGTACAAAGCGCTGGACGAACAGATGGTTTCTGGTCATTCCCGGGGAGAGAATCTTGACTGCCACCTGCCGGTCCATCGTCAACTGGTGGGCCAGGTAGACTTCTCCCATGCCCCCTTTGCCCAGGCGACGCTCCAGGCGCAGGTCGCCGATCAGCACCCCAGGCGCGATCGCGTCGTCGGGAACCTGCACCCCTTGCCCGCAATCGGGACAAGGCGCGAGGGAACCCGCATGCCGCAATTCTGTCTGAAGGTGCGAGCCGCACTGCGGGCAAAGGAATCGAATCCCCATCTAGCGAGCGCTCTCCATGTTGCCAAGTTTGCCAGGCCGCTCCGCAACGGGAGCCCGACCGTGGACGCGTGCTTACCTAGTCATACAGTGAGTAACCATTCTGGACAAGAGTCTATTGGTTCCGTTCCCGATAACCACCGGCGTATTCGCAGATTTCGTGCCTGCTAAGGTTTGGGGGCGAAGTAGGCTGCCAAGATCCTGCCCAGCACCTGCTTGCCCCGGTCGTTGGCATGCACGGGGTCGCGTTTGAAGGAACCGAGAGCGTGTTTGGCCCCCCGGATGTATTGTCCCCATGGCCCGGTCATGTCGAGGAACTCGCACTTTTCCTGGCTGGCCAGGAGTCGGAGGCGGGTACGGTAGGAATCGCCTTCGGCGGGGACTTCGTAGGTCCATCCCGCGTCGGTGCGGGGATCGCCGTAGCCGACGCAGCCGGTCATCAGCATGATCTCGATGTTTGGGTCGGCGGCGCGGACCTGCTTGATGGTCTCGCGGATGGAGTCGATGTCCTTGCGTTGGCTGATGCCGCCGATCATCAGCAGTTGGGGCTTGTGGTCGAGGACGTATTGCTTGACGCGGTTGTCTTCCTTGTACCACCAGCAGCCCGTACTGCCGCGGACCGAGCGCACAACCTTGACCTGGCACTTGGGATAGCTGCGCATGAGAAGGTGCTGGTATTGCGAGTGGGCGGTGTCGTTGACGATGCTGTCGCCCAGCATGACGATCGTGAGTTCCGGGCCGTCGGCCAGGCGCGCCATGGTCTTGGGCAGGTGCTGCCAGCGGTCGGCGGCGGGCTGGAAGGTGACCGGGTCCATGCCCGCATAGATCACGTCCAGCTTCTGAAGGGGGGTGAGCCCCCGGAAGGGGTCGTCGTAGATGGGCTTGCCGTTGACTAGGAAGAAGGCGAGCTGGGCTTCATCGCCGACACTCTCGGCACTTACGCGAACGCGCAGTTCGTGGGTCTCCTTCGGGTCCAGGTTCTCGGCGGCAACCAGAGCCTCGGCCCGGGGTTTCTGGCCCGGCATGCCGCGCTCCAGGGTCTGCCACTTGCCACCGTTCAAGGAGGTCTCGAAGGCGGTGTTCATGGGTTGCAGGGGAGCGAGGAGCCCGACGCTGTCGCCCTGGAACTTCAGGGTCATTACGGGGCCAGCCTTTGCACAACGCACCACATGGAAAAACCGTTTGAGCGGGCTCTCCTGCCACCCCAGCCAGCCATCCCCCAACGTGGCGCGCTCGTAGCTGACCAGTCCGGCCTTCTCCAGCGGGAGAGGAGCGAGGGCGGTGGGGAGCTTGTGCTTGGTTTCGGCTTCCGGAACCGGGGCGGCGGCCAGCTGAGTCACGTACTCGGCGACGGCTTCGGCGTAGAGACCGAGAAGCTCCTCAGTTGGTTGGCCATTGGTCCAGAGCTTCTCGACTTTCACGGGTTTGCGCTGGGCCAGGTACGCACCTGCATTGACGGTGGGGATGCCGTAGTGTTCGGCAACTCTCTCGTAGACGGCCACGGTGGCGGGGATGCGCCCGGCCTCGTACCTGATGGTCCAGTTCGGGCGGGCGCCATGCAGGAAGAGGATGTCCGCCGTCGGTTGCGACCGACGGATCTTGCGGACGATGCCTTCGACGGCGGCGAGCACGCGCTCTTCAGGCTCCCGCGCGTCATCGGCCGCGAACTCGACCACGACCAAGCCCAAGGGCACGTAGTGCCGAATGGCTTCCTTGTCCGTGCGGAAGGCACCCAGCCAGGAGCCCGTCCGCAGCAAGCCCTGCTTCACGACGCGGAGGCTGCCCTTGGGGAAGCCTTTGCGGAACGCGCGGGAGAGCCGGTCGGAGAGATCCTTGCCCTTTGCGGCGCCCTCGGAGGCGGTCGCGGTGCCCCCGAACGCTACCAGCCGGACATGCTTCCCCGATGCTAGGTGGCGTACGAAGTTCGGCAGGCCAGAGCGGGGCGTGACGACCATGGGGGCGGCTCCTAGGCTAGCGGCGAGGGCGAGGGCAAGGGCGGTGGTTTGGCGTCGCATGGCGCGTCTCCGGTGGCTAGTTGGCCATGAACTTCATGATGCGGATGGCATGGCCTTCGCTCTTGGCGTTCTTCCCGTTCCCCGACCGCAGCACGATCTTGTGGCTGCCCGGCTCGAGATCATCCGCGAAGATCTTGTGCTGGGGCCGGTGGAATCTGGGGCAGTAGTGGTCGAACTGGTCGGCCTTCTGGAAGGGCTGGCCGTCGATGGCGTATTCGATGACGCCTGCATCCATGCCGATGATGGTGTAGATGCCGATGGCGCGACCTTCGAACTCCAGGCTCAATTCGCTGCCTGGTTCGGTGCAGGCCAGCACATCCGCGGGTGGCGAGAAGTTGCAGGTGGGTTTCACCGTCCACTTCCTCTCGCGCTTGAAGCCCTGCTTCACGACTGCCTTCCCCAGCGGGATGAACCTCCCCTTCTCATAGCAGATCGGGTCGAGCCGCTCGGGCAGGGGAGTGGGGGGGATGGGAGCGAGTGCCTTGTCTTGCCAGCAGGTGTCGAGGAAGTCCTGGATGCACTGCGTGTACATATCGCAGCCGCCCTGGTGGGGATGGACGGCATCGCTGGCGAAGTCTTCCCACTTGATCTTACCTTCCTTGATCCGGCGGGCGATCTCGCGGTAGAGGTACAGGGCGGGTACGCCGTATTGCGTGGCGACCTTTTCGTGTTGCTGGACGATGCCGGGAATCTTGCCGTCGTTGAAGCTCTTGGTGTGGCCCGTATTGGCGAAGTAGAGGATGACGATATCCACCTCCGGGTTCGCCTGCCTGGCTTGGCGGACGATGCCCTCCATGGCGCGCACCCCACCCCCGTTGACTGCGAATTCCAGGAAGAACAGATCCACCTTGCCCCGCCCCAGAACATGCTCGGGCAGGCGGAATGCCCCCAGATCGGCATTGGTGCCGCCGATGCCGGCCATGATGAAGTCGAAACGGGTGTCCGGGAAGCGCTCCTCCAGGGCCTCCATCAGCGGTTGCCGCCACTGGCGGGTTGTCACCGAGCCCCCCATAAAGGCCACTCGCGCGGGGGTGCCGCTGGCGAAGCGACCGTAACTGCGCATCAGATTGCCCCGCATCACGTAGTCGGTGTAGAGCTGGTGGGGGGGCTCGGGGACCACGTCCCGCTCGTTCTTCAGTTCCAGGTTGTCCATGGTGAACTCCGCATGCTTCTCGTTCTGGGTCACGACGCCGAGCCAGGTGATCGCCTGGGCATTCTTCGCATAGGTTCCCTGCAGGTGCACCGCTGCCTTGCCCGCGGCGGTGAGCGCGACGGCGTACGTCTTCTCCTTCGCCTCCGGGCCGATCAGGAAGTCCACCTCGACATGGTACCAGGTGCCAGGCGCGAGCTTGGCTGCCGTGGCCCTCCTGTTGAGTGTCAGCGAGCCATCCGCCCCGAAGAGAAGCTCGGGTAGCGCCTTGTAGGCCCCCTTGGTCCAGTCCCGCATTTCCACGTGGAAGGCGGCGGGCCGTTCGGGGTGGTTGCGCACATCGAAGGAGAGCGAGACCTTGCCGGTGCGAATAATCTTGCGCCCGGTCAGACGGATTTCGCGGTGGGGGTTGTAGCTTTTCTCAAGGCCGGGCGCGTCCACGAAGCGGAGCGCGTGTTTGCCGCCCGCCGCGTGGTCGGCACTGACGGCGATGCTGGCGCCCTTGCCGGCTCCGCGAGTGCCTCGCAGGCTTTCCCCCGCGTGGTACTTCTCGTAGCTCTCTCGGAGGACCACCTTTGTCTCGGTCGCCGCCATGGCAGAATAGGCGAGGGCAAGGGTCGCGACAGCAAGGGGTAGGGTGCAGGTCATATGCAGACGAGTGCCTCCGTAATGTGGTCCGCAGAGCGCGCGGGTCGCTGCTACCATAGCACGATGTGGCGGCTGTGAGGTGGAAAGAACGGCCATTTTGCATCCTTTCTGGCTTGAATCGTGCGTCCGAAGCGCTACCTTTCCCACTTGTCCCTGCACTGCCCGATGGTGTAATGGTAGCACTACTGGTTCTGGACCAGTTAGTCCAGGTTCGAGTCCTGGTCGGGCAGCCATTTTTTTGTTTCCGGGTAATGGCTTTCTCCGTCTGGCTTCGGGAGGACTTCCCGTGGAGACACCGCGCTTCGCGCTGGGCTACCAGCTCCCCGACGAGTTGGACTGCACGTACGACATTGTCTGCGAGTACCGCGAGCATGTATCCGAGGTGTATTGCGCCCTCGCGGGGCAGGCCAGCGGTCGCTCCGCGCTGGGCGAGAACGATGGTTGGGACGTGGCGGAAGCCCGTGCCCTGCAGGCCGAGGAACTGGCCGCCATCGCCAAGGAGGGCGTGGACGTCACGCTGCTCCTGAACGCCGCCTGTTACGGGGCCGATGCGGTCTCGAAGTCCCTTGCCGATTCGGCCCGTCGGCAGGTTGAGGAGCTGGGCGAGGCCTGTGGCCGCCTTGCTGCGGTGACCACGACCAGTCCCTTTGTGGCCCGGGAGCTGAAGAAGGCCAACCTGCCGGTGGAGGTCCGGGCCTCGGTCAACATGCGCCTGGCTTCGGTCAAGGCCATGGGGTACCTGGCCGATTCCTTCGATGGCTACTACCTCTGGCGCGAACTGAACCGCTCCCCCGACCGCATTCGGGTGGTGCGCGAATGGTGCGACGCAAACGGCAAGAAGCTGCACATGCTCGCCAACAGCGGCTGTCTGCGCGAGTGTGCGTTCCAGTCGTTCCACGACAATCTGGTGGCCCACGAGCACGATCTGCTGCGGCGGGAGAATGTGCCCCAGAGATACCCCGCCCCCTGCTGGGAGTTCCTCGCCAAACGCGAGAACTGGCCATGCCTTCTGCAGAACACCTGGG
>JABGQJ010000989.1 GCA_018648945.1 Victivallales bacterium | reverse complement strand
ACCATCGCGTTCTGGATGAAGTGCAAGGATGTCCGCAAAAAGGACGATTGGCAGGGACTGGTCACCAGCGACGGCTGGGCGGAAGGCGTGTTCCACATCCCAGTACGGGCGGGGAAGATCGAAGTCTATCTCCACCTTGGCGAGTTGCGCCGTGGACGACTGACCAGCAGGCCGCTGAAGAACGGCGTCTGGTATCACGTGGCAGTGGTTGCCGATCGCCAGCGCCACACCATCCGGCTCTTCCTCAACGGCAGCGAAGATGACGAGGCGAACATCTCGTCACTGTCCACGTCCATCAAGCTGACCCGGCAAGTCGTCGGTCGGGAAGGCGACATCGACGGACCCGGCCGCTACTTCAACGGTGCCATCGACGATGTGCGGATCTACGACCGGGCACTGACGGAAGGCGATATCCAGCAACTCTGTCCCGGCATGCAGCCCCTTTCGGCCCGCGATCCCCGCAATATCCGCTCCGGCTCGCGGATACCCGACGAGGGCTACTGCGACGAGCCCTACGCCGTCGTCACCAAGGACGGCACCTGGCTCTGCACGCTGACCACCGGCTCGGGGCACGAAGGCGCTGGCGGCCAGCACATCGTTTCTACGACCAGCTCCGACAAGGGACGCACCTGGACTCCGCTGGTCGATATCGAGCCAGCCAGCGGCCCGGCCGCTTCCTGGGTGGTGCCGCTGGTGGTGCCCAGCGGACGCGTCTACGGTTTCTATACCTACAACGGCGACAAGATCGACACGCTGCCGGGCGGGAAGAAGAAGATCCGCGCCGACATGATGGGCTGGTACTGCTACAAGTACTCCGACGACAATGGCCGCTCCTGGTCGAAGGAGCGTTACCGTCTGCCGATGCGGGTAACCGCCTGCGACCGAGGGAATGACTGGCAGGGGAAGGTGCAGATCTTCTGGGGGATCGACAAACCCAAGGTGGTTGGCGCCGACGTCATGTTCGCGTTCACCAAGCTGGGTCGGTACATGCTCACCAACGGCGAGGGGTGGCTCTACCGGTCCAACAACATCCTCACGGAAGACGACGCGGCCAAGATCAACTGGGAGCTTCTGCCCGATGGCGAACAGGGCATCCGCATGCCGGAGTTCGGCAGCACCCAGGAGGAACACAACCTGGTGCCGCTCGGCGGCGACCGGCTCTACATGGTCTACCGCACCACCAACGGATTCCCCTGCCATACCTACAGCAGCGACGGCGGGCGAACCTGGCAGAAGCCGGTGCCGATGACCTACACGCCGGGCGGGCGGCCGGTGAAGACGCCGCGGGCGTGCCCCATGCTGTGGCGATGCAAGAATGGCAAGTTCCTCTTCTGGTTCCATAACCACGGCGGCAAGTCGTTCCGCGGTCGCAACCCCGTCTGGATCACAGGCGGCGTGGAGAAGGGGGGACGAATCCACTGGTCGCAACCGGAGATTCTGCTCTACAACCCCCACTCGACAGAGAGAGGCATGAGCTACCCCGACCTGATCCAGCAGGACGGCCGGTACTGGGTTACCGAAACCCAGAAGACCGTCGCTCGGGTCCACGAGATCGACCGCACGCTGCTGGAAGGTCTCTGGAACCAAAGCGAGGCGAAAGCGGTGGCCAAGGAAGGTCTCGTACTGGACCTCGGGCCCGAGCATCTCCAAGGTGGTGAGGTGGACACGCCCAAGCTGGGCAGCCTGGACGAAGGCGCCGGCTTCTCCATCGACCTGCAGATCAAGCTGAAGGACCTGTCAGCCGGGCAGACGATTCTCGACAGCCGCGATGCGGCGGGCAAAGGGTTCGCGGTCAAGACGGTGGAAAACGGCACGATTCGTATCGAGCTGAGCGACGGCAAGAACGTCGGCTCGTGGAACTGTGATCGGGGGATCATCAAGCCCAACACCTGGCACCACGTGACCATGATCGTGGACGGTGGTCCACGCATCATCAGCTTTGTGGTCGACGGTCTCCTTTGCGACGGTGGCACGGATCGCGCCTGCGGTTGGGGCCGGTTTGGGCCGGAGTTGGGTGATGTCAGCGGGTCGGGCAAGCTCCGAGTACCGGTCGGCCAATTGAAGCGGCTGCGAGTCTACAATCGCTACCTTCGCACGTCCGAGGCAATCGCCAGTTTCCGGGCCGGAAGGTGAATCGACATCTGTGTTGGCATCGGCCTTCGTTCCTGGTTCCGCCGCAGCAACAGCAACCGCCCATGGCGGTCGCCACGCGTGGCCATAGTCGGTGGCCTCCCCCCTGGGCGCGCTGAGCACCAGCTCGGCATCTTCCGCCCGTGGTGGGTCGCCACGTGTGCCCCTCGAGTTGGCGCGGTCGCCGAGCATGGCGGGTGTCCTTTGCCCGCCAACACGTCCCATGCCAAGCTGGTGCTTGGCGCGCCCAGGGGGGACGCCAGTGAGCGGCGAACGCGTGACGACAAAGATGGGAATCTGCGAGCCGGCAACCGCAAGAAGGAGGAGCATAAGCACAGGTTCATGACTCCCCCGTACGGCGCCCCAGTCACGGCACGGCAGGGCGGGTCAGGGGCTAGCCCGCCGGCGCACTTGACGCCGCGAAGCGCTGCACAGATGAGCTCATCGCTGGAGCGGCCACGACTCGTGACCATCCGGGTTACACCCGCCCGCCACGTT
>JABGQJ010000988.1 GCA_018648945.1 Victivallales bacterium | reverse complement strand
CGGTAGACCTTTTCCGTAACGTCGGAACACCTGCCAACCCATTGTTCAGTCTGCGCCAGCCAATGCACACCCTCAATGCCATGCTCGAACCACACCACGAAGTGAAGCTCTGCGCAGTGGATCTAACGGGCAACGGCAGCCTGGATCTCGTGACCTCAACCGATCCAGGAACACGAGTTATCTACAGGTCGTTTCTTGATGAAAAGGCGGTAAGCGTGAGATTCGTGGGCATCGGGGCCCGTAGAATCGGGAATCAGTGACCGGTGGCCGGTGATCGATGCCGGCAGCCACTGACTACTGCTACTCTGCCAACCAAGTTTGTGAGTTTTGCAGAGCCGTGACTACAATGGCATACTAGACCACTGCCGAGATGAGCACAAGCAAGCGAGAGGCCATTGCGATGGCCGCATCCCAAGGCAGGCTGTCTGGGGCCAACCCGTGGAGGGGGAAACGATGAAGCCGCTCTTGCTCACTGCAACCAACTGCCTGAACCAGGCGAAGGTGCAACTGCGGAAGACTAGGGTCACGCTATTCGGGTGTGTTGCGGGCCTTGCCGTGGTTGTCCCGCTTATCGGCACGGGATGCTTGAGTCTTCGCGCACCGTCTCCCACCGAGCTGTCCGGAAGTGCGCAGCTTGCGACTGCGCCCCCCGGCTTGTCTGAACCCGTGACCCTGCGTGTGCTGACCATGAATGTCTGGGGACTGAAATTCCTCAGCGATCACCGCGCAGAGCGCATGCCTGCCATCGGCGCACGTCTTGCCCAGCTGGAACCCGATCTTATCGGCCTCCAGGAGGCAACCGCAGGGAATGGCAGGCCCGTCCCCTGCTTCCCCCCGCCCCGAGCTCCAGAGCCATATTGAGGTACTACCGGAGGGGTCGGAGACGGTGGGGTCTCGGAATCCCCCCGCGAATCTGCGCCATGGTGGCGGAATGGGGGCGGACACGGTGAAGTGATGGGGGCGGCCAGAGCATAGCCAAAGAGGCACCTCCCGCCCCTGGTGACGCCGGGGCCAAGTCGCCCATGGCCCAGCGGCTTCGCGAGCACCCGAGCGCAGGGCCGGACGGGCCGGAACGGCGGCAAATCGGGGCGTATCGACGTGTTTGGACGCCCTGACACCCCCCCGCCGCCTAGGTTCTCCGGGGCGGTCTGAGACGTCATCGAGGTTGTTTGCCCCCCGCTCGCCTCTGTGGGGATTTTCGCCTGGGAATCAATAAGAATCCTCGGGATCATGCAGAAGTTGGTCACAGCCAGGTGATTGACTGCGGAATGGGCAGGAGCATCTGAGCACGGGTGCAGAAAGGGGGGCTGGGATCGGCTGACGACCGCCAGCGACGGACGGAACCACACCTGCAGCCGGTGTTCGGTGGCCTTCCGGAAGGTGAGGCAGGGCACCCGATCCGAGAGGCCGCGGGCTCCCGGAAACGATCCCTTGTGCCGAGACTCTGGAACGTGGGAACTGCGCCGGCCGATGGCCCCGACCAGGGCAGTCCCGGGGCGTGCAGCTGGTGGCGCCAGGACCTGGCGGTAGGTGTGCCCGGTTGACCCTCCGGGCTAGGCCGTGTAGCTTGAAGCCGCGTGGAAAGGCCACCGCTCGGGAGGCACCGTGGCGTGGCGAGGCAAGCACAATCCCCGTGGCGAGCGGGGCAGGACAGCAGAGGCAAGGAGCGGGCATGCAACACGAGCTGTTGAGGAGCCAGAGGAACGAGCTGTTCCGTTGGGTTCAGGACGCGGGGTTTGACCCCAATGACTTCAAGTGGATGGCTTGGGAGGATGAGGACGACAGCGCCCTTGGTCCAACCCTGCTATACCGAGGCCCTGAACGCTTCTTCTTCCGGTTTGAGCGGACGAGTGACGGTGCGTATTGGGTAACCTACTCGCCGACAGCGGGACAAGTGGTCGCACACACGATCGTGCCATCGGACTGGAAGGACCAACTTGGGTACGTGGGAGTATGGCTTGAGCATCTGAAGCGCGAGTTGCGGGAGCCTGACCTTTGGAGGCAGCTCGCAGAGTCGCAGATCGGTCCGGGCGTCTCGGCAGATCCCGAGGGCGGAAACCGGGCCTTCACTGTGGCTGAGGCAAAGCAGATCACTGCGGGCGTGGAGGCAATGCGCGAGTACCTGGCGACCGAGTGCCCTGAGGCAGCCGAGGTCCTGGAGCCCGTCAACGAGACGCTGGGGCACATCGCCGAGGCAGCCAACCGGCAGGGGCGCATAGACTGGTTGAACATGTGCATCGGCGCGCTTTTCAGCACCGGGATAGACCGCCTGCTTACCCCCGAGCATGGCACCAAGCTGATGGAACTGCTCAAGGGAGCCGTGAGCGGGATTGTGACGCTGCTTAACTAGCACCAGGGAGGAACCCACACCATGGCCGACGAAACACGGCAACCTGAAGCCAACGCAGAGAGCCCCATTCCCTGGACGGAGTTCCTAGAATCCTTGAACTGGGGACGTAGATGGCCTAACCTACTACACGCCAGTTTGGTCCGATAGGATTCGTCCCTTAATAATGGCCTTAGAGCGAAATCGCTTGTGCTCAGCGATTGAAAGCGTTTAGCTTGAGCCCGTGGCACCGGGGAAGTCGGAGCGCCCGAAAAACTGGGGAAGATATCGGCGACGGTT
>JABGQJ010000987.1 GCA_018648945.1 Victivallales bacterium | reverse complement strand
CTCGTCGCCAAGCGGGACGGCCCGGACCTGCCGAAGCTGAAGCCGAGCAGCGTGCCCCTGCGCGTCGGTCTCGATCCTCGGGGCGGCAACCGCTTCGCCGGGGAGATCCTCCGCGCCGCCGTCTACAGCCGGGCCTTGACCGAGGCCGAGGTCGCCGCCCGGGCCACCGCCGGGCCCGAAGAGGGCGAACCTCTGACGGGCGTGGTCGGCGACTGGCTGTTCCCCACCGGCAAGCCGCCTCGCACGCTGGCCTCCCTGGGCAAGGGACCGGTCGCGCTCCGCTACACCGGCCCCGTCTCCTTCGCTGGCCAGGGCGCCCCGCCCGAACAGCCCCTCAGTCTTTGGTACCGGCAGCCCGCATCCGCTTGGACCCAAGCCCTGCCCATCGGCAATGGGCGACTGGGAGCCATGGTCTTCGGGGGCGTGGACGAGGAGCGCATCCAGCTCAACGAAGAAAGTGTCTGGGCCGGTCCGCCCGTCCCACAGGACCGTCCCGAAGCCAAGGCAGCCATCGCTGAGGCCCGCAAGCTCATCTTCGCGGGCAAATACCGGGAGGCGGAAGCCCTGGTCAGTAAGCAAGCCATGGGGCAACGCATCTCCCCCCGCAGCTACCAAACGGTCGGGGACCTGCTCATTGAGCAACCCGTGGACGGCGAGATTCGCGACTACTGCCGCGCCGTCTCCCTGCCCGAGGGCATCGCCGAAACGCGTTGGCTGGGGGCTGGCCAGCAGTTCCGCCGCGAAGTCTTCGCCAGCCACGCGGATCAGGTGATCGTGACCCACCTCACCGCAGTCGACTCGCTGACGGCCCGGCTTGCCCTGGCTTGCCCGATCGCCACCAGCACCAAAGCCACGGGCAACGAGATTCTCGTTCTCGGTCAGGCCCGCCACGGCGACAAGCACCTCGGCGTCCGCTATGCCGCCTGCCTGCAAGTCCTGACAACCGGTGGCCAGACGCAGGTACAGGCCAACGCCATCGACATCGCCGACGCCCAAGACGCCACCGTCCTGATCGGCATCGCCACCGACTACAACAAGGCGAACCCCAGCCAACCTCTGACCCGCGACCTGCTTGCCACCGCCCGCGTAACCGTGGCCGCCGCCGCCAAGCGCAGCTATGCCGATCTTCGGCAACGCCACCTCGACAGTTTCTCGCCACTGATGGAGCGCGTCTCCCTGCGCCTCGGGCCCACCAACCACGCACAGCCCACCGATGCCCGGCTGGCCGCCGTGAAGAAGGGCGGCACCGATCCCGACCTGGTCGCCCTTTACTTCCAGTACGGCCGCTACCTGCTCGTCTCCTCCTCCCGCCCGGGCTCCCTCCCCGCCAACCTCCAGGGCCTCTGGAATCATCACCTGGCCGCCCCCTGGAACAGCGACTACCACACCAACATCAACCTCCAGATGAACTACTGGCCCGCCGAGGTCACCGCCCTCTCCGAGTGCCATCTGCCCTTGCTCGACTTCGTGGACGGCCTCGTGCCCGCAGGCAGGAAGACCGCCGAGATCATGTACGGCTGCCGCGGCTTCTGCGCCGGGCACACCAGCGATGTCTGGCGCTGGACCACCCCCACCGGGCGCCCGGTCTGGGGCATGTGGGTCATGGGCGGGGCGTGGTGTGCCCAGCATTTCATGGAGCACTACCGCTTCACCGGCGACCGCGAGTTCCTGGCCACGCGCGCCCTCCCCATCCTGCGCGAGTCGTCCCGCTTCTTCCTCGACTGGCTGGTGCCCGATCCCAAGACCGGCAAGCTGGTCAGCGGCCCCAGCACGTCCCCTGAGAACGTCTTCAAAGCTCCTGATGGCAGCCGCGTCGCCATCTCCATGGGCTCTTCCATGGACCAGGAGATCATCTGGGACACCTTCACCAACTACCTCGAAGCCGTCCGCGATCTGGGTATCAAGGGCGAACTGACGAAGGAGGTCGAAGCTGCCCGCAGACGCTTGGCAATGCCCCGGATCGGACAGGACGGGCGCCTCCTGGAGTGGGCCGAGCCCTTCCCCGAACCATCGCCCGGCCATCGCCACATCTCCCACCTATTCGGCGTCCATCCCGGCCGCCAGTTCACCATGCGCACCGCCCCGGAGATGCTCGCCGCCGCCCGCAAGTCCATCGACTACCGCCTCAGTCACGGCGGCGGGCACACCGGCTGGAGCCGCGCCTGGATCATCAACTTCTTCGCCCGCTTCCAGGATGCTGAAGAGGCCCACGAAAACGTCGTCCTGCTCCTCCGCAAATCCACCTTGCCCAACCTGTTCGACAACCACCCCCCCTTCCAGATCGACGGCAACTTCGGCGGTACCGCCGGCATCGCCGAGATGCTCCTGCAAAGCCACGACGGGGAAATCGTCCTCCTCCCCGCCCTCCCCAAGGCCTGGCCCAACGGCGAAGCCAAAGGCCTGCGTGCCCGAGGCAACTTCGCCCTCGACCTGGCCTGGCAGAACGGCACCCTCACCGCCGCCACCATCCGCCGCCTTGGGCCCACTGCGGGGACGACGGTCCGCTACGGGGACAAAACTGTCCAGCTCGAACTTGCCCCAAACGCGAGTCGAAAGCTCCAGGAGTTCCTGCCTCGGTAAGGGCAGCCGTCTGGGCAAGGGATACAGGAAGCCCAGGAGGCATGGGAAGCAGTTG
>JABGQJ010000986.1 GCA_018648945.1 Victivallales bacterium | reverse complement strand
CTTGGGCACCTCCTGCTCCTGGTAGCGCCACGTCTTGCCGAAGTCGGGGGAATAGACGGCGCAGAGCCGATCCCCGTAGTCCTCGGTCTCCTTGCGCTTGGCGGCAAAGCCGGTGGTGGTCCAGATGGTCAGCCCATGGACAGCATCAAAGGTAATGCGCATGCCCGGTGCCCAGAGCCTCTCGGGGACCTCGCCCCAGTCGGCGGGCTCGGGCAGCAGTTGCCACGTCCGTCCCTTGTCCTTGGATAGGTAGACTCCCTGATTGATCGCCAGATAGACGGTCCCGTTGTGTACACCAAGCCCCCCGCCAAACCCCTTGAAGGGCGAGTTCCTCCATGCCCCGGCCTGGCGCACATCCACCGGCTCGGACCACGTCTTCCCGCCATCGGTGGTCGTCACGACCATCCGGATGCCGGTGTTCTTGTCACGCTTGACCAGATCCGGTCCCCAATGGGAGGGAGTGCGCTGGTACAACACCAGCAGCGTGTCATCCACCTTGGTCGCGATGGGCCACATGAAGTAGTCATTGTCACCGACCACATTGTCCTTGCCTGGCACCACGACCGGGCGCACGTCGAGCAGGCTGGTACCCGTGAACTTGGCGAATTCCGCCGCCGTGAGTTGGGACAGTCCACGCGCAGTTGCATCCGCCTCGTACCACGTATCGCCCATCTCATCACCCTCCGCCACACCTGCTAGTAACGTCATCGCCAGGAAGATAGGCCACCGCATCTGTCTACTTCTCCCCACCGGGGAAGTCCTTGCTCTCGGCGAGCTTCCAGGTCTTGCCGCGGTCCTTTGAGACGATGACAGCGCGGTTGTTGTAGAGCTCGGGGAACTGACTCTGGTAGCCAACATCGGCCGTGTAGTAGCTGTAGGAAAGCCACAGGCTGCTGTCCGGCGCGATGGTCAGTTTGTGATAGTAGATGGAGTAACCTGCCACCGGCGGCACAACCATGGGCCGGGCCGGGCCCCAGGGCTTGCCCTCGGGCTTGCTCTGGATCGAGAGCGCCGCGTAGTTGGCGCCGCCATGGTCGCGGTCCACGCCGCAACGCCACTGGCGATAGGCGATATGGAGCGTGTCTTCATCATCGCAGACCAGCGAGCAGTAGGTCTGGCGACCGCGCCCGTCCGCGTCGGAGTTCTTGTCCACATATCCTGCGTTGAGCGTGTTCACAGCCTTGGTGAAGCCGCTCTGGGTGTCGTTGGGCTTCAGGGAGTGGCGATAGGTGAAATTGTCGCCATGGGCGCCGGTGACGATGTGGATCGTGCCCGTGCTATCGAAGCAGGCGGCCGGGACGTTGTGGACGTCGTTGATGGGCGGCGCGTGGCCGAGGAAGACATGGGGGGAGACCTTGCGGGTGGCGTGATCGACAGTGGTGATGAAGGTGGGCACGCCGGGGGCCTCCGTCTCGATGGCCTGTCCCCAGATGACGTGGGTGCGCCCGTCCTTCGTGGCCAGGGCTGGTGGCCCACCGGAATGTTGGCAGGAGCCGAGGCAATCGTCGGCGATGTGGATCGGCTCGCCCAGTTCGAGTCGGTCACCCACGCGCTTGGGCAAGTAGAGCAAGAGGTCGTAGTAGGCCCCGTATTTGGCTGTGGGGTGCTTGGCCCGGTGCTTGTAGACCAGGAAGGGGGTGGGGCCGGTCAGGAAGTTGTGACCGCTGAAGTTCTCGATGTCGTAGACCGAGCCCGGCACAGCAGCGACTTGCCAGGTGGTCCCGTAGTCGAAGCTGTAGAGAAGAGTCACGCGCCCCACCTTGTCGAGGTGCCGCGTGGACAGAGCGGTGTAGAGCCCGCCCTTGCCGTCGGCCACGACCTTGCAGTTGATGAAGCCCGCGCCTCGGTTGATGCTGTAGCCATCTGGGAAGGCCTTGGCCAGCGCGGCCGTGAAGGGACGCTCAACCCAACGGCCCCGATTGCGAACCATCACCGCCGAAGTCCAGTTCCGGTTCACCCAGCGGTTGCGGATCAAGGCCCGGTTGTCGGGCGAGAAGTAGACCTCGTTGCTCGGGTAATCCGGGTTGTAGCCGAACTGGACGTTTTCGTGCCCATGGAGCTGGTAGCGGATGGGGAGCTTCAGCGGCTGGTCCACGGGGCTCTTGCCGACCCGCAGTTCCAGCCGACCCGAGCCTCGGACGTCGCCGCTTGGGCTGGTCGCGCATAGCCAACTGCTGTAGCTCTCGCCCTCCTTCGCGCCAGCCGGCAGGGACAGCGTCGCCTCCACCACCTTGGCTGCACGCGTACCCGGCACGGGGGCGGGAGTGATCGTGCTCACCTCCGCCAACGCCTGGCCACCTTTGCTTGGGGCGATGAGACGGAACGTCGTGTCGCGAGGCCCTTTCTTGGGCGCGTATTGGCGCATGCGAGCCGTCGCCTTCTGCCCCGGCATCACATACCGAACCACATGCTTGGGCAGCATCGTCCACGCCGGGTCCGGCATCTCGAACCACCAGTCGGGATTCACAGTCCATAATGGCGGGGGCTTCTTGAACCGCATCAGCACATCGGCGTGGCTCACATTGAAGTGCCACAGTCCGGCGCGACTCCCCACGCCTTCTGCTACAGGGAACTCGATGTATTCCGCAGACTTGACCAGCGGGAATGTCTTCAGAGTCTTCCCTGCTGCATCCAGCAACGGCAGATCCTGG
>JABGQJ010000985.1 GCA_018648945.1 Victivallales bacterium | reverse complement strand
GGCTTGGGCGCGGGAGCAGCACCAGGGAGATGCGACGTACCCCGAATTGGCAGCCAACGGTGCGTTGGCGTTGCTGGCTGTGGCGTGCAGTTTGCTTGACCGACAGTTGACAAGGCTGGGGGAGGACTTCGAGAAGGAAGGCGGCTTCACCGAGAGACTACATCGGTTCCGCAGGCAAAGGCGTGGTGGTGACGGGAAAGAGGCGGAGAATGGACGATATGGACGCCATGGACGGGAATGGACGATGGACGGAATGGACGATGGACGGAATGGACAGGAAGCCTGCCCGGTACACCAGCCCGTCCATGTAGTCCATTTCCCTACCGGGGCAGCGCCAGGAAACCAGCCCTACGCACCAGCCCGTCCATGCTGTCCATTGTCCACGTAGTCCATGGCGTCCATGTAGTCCATTTCCCTACGGGGCTGGCTCCACGAGCAAAGGCCGCGCTAGCTCTTCACCAAGCGAGATCTCTAGGCTGCCACCAGGCGCGATACGCCCGATCTCCTTGCCGGAGTCCAGGTCAATCACCCGGCTGGGTTTGGTCACGGGGAGGCGGAGTTGCAGGGGGCCCTTCACGTCCTGGAAGTAGTCGGCGACGAGCAGGAACATGCGGTCGCCCTTGCGCACGCCGCTCAACCGCGCGCCTTGGGTAATGGTGCCGCCTTCGACCAGCTTGCCGTCCATGATGATGTCCTCGACGGGGGTCACGTTGCGGATGGCATGGGCATAGGCGGCCAGGGTCTCGCCATCCCAGACGCGACTGCTCCAGAACAGGTTGCCGCGCGCGCCGTTGGCGAGGGTCTCCAGGATCGCATAGCGGAACATGCTGCCGGGGAAGGTGCCGGCATCGCCGGGGGAGATCCAGGGGAGCTGGTCGCTCTTGGCCAGGTGCTTGCGGTCTTCGCGGACCTCGTCCCCAATCAGTCCCAGATGGTAGGGCTCCAGGGGCGTGTAGGTGGAGACCTGGGTATTGGTCATGTACTTGGGATAGAGCCGGTCGATGGGCCAGAGGTTCTGGTAGTTCTTGTTGGGCTGGAAATCGTAGCCGCCGAGGTCCACGGTGCGGCCCTCCTTGGCGGCTTCTTTCTGCACGGCCTGGGCCAAGTCGATCCACACCTGCGCGCCCTTGTCGAGCAGCCACTCGGGCCATTCCTTGGCGCCGGCCTGCTTGAAGTCGGCCTGGCAACGGGTGCACTTGGGGCAGTCCTTCGGTCCCGCCCAACCCCACAGTTCGATGTCGCAGGCAACCACGCTGGCACCGGTGCGACCGGCAGCGAGGCCAACACGCTGGATCTCTTTCTGGTAGAGCGGGCCACGGTAGGAAGGACAGAGCTTCTTGCCGGTCGTGCCGTCTTCGAACTGGCAGAACAGCTCGGTCTTGCCTCGGTTCTTGCTCATCATGGCGTGGAGCGGGGAGTCGATGTCGAGGATGAGGAACCCTTGCTTGCGGGCCTCGGCCAGGAAGGCGAGGATCTCCGTGTCGGTGTCCCTTGTCCACTGACCGAAGGTGGGGACGGAGTTGAAGCCGAGGGCGCGGGTGGCCGCCAGGCCGTCGGGCCAGGTCATCGTCGCTTTTGGATGCCACCAGCCCATGCCGGTGAGGAGCCGCTTCGGTTGGGGAGTGGCGGGCACGGCCAGTGTGCGGAAGGGAATCTCGGTGCGTAGGACACCTGCGGGGCCCTGGGTCTGGAAGGCGATGGTTCCCCGGCGACCGGGCTGGTCGGACCCGAAGTAGACGCGCCCCCAGCTCTTCTTGGACGCGGGCTTGGCGATCTGGAAGGAGTAGCGCGTGCTGGCTGCCAGCTTGGTCTGCTCCATCTCCTCCACTTTCACGCCACCCAATGCGCCAGCCAAGAACGTGATGCCGGTGGGCAGCTCGAAACTGGCTTGTACAGCGCCGGTATGGTCCTTGCCCACATTGAGGCCGAAGGGGGTCGGGGTCGCCAGGTTGGTGGTGATCCAGAGCTCGGGTTTGTGCGCGTGGATCTGGGGCAGATCCACCGAGAAGGCCATGGGCTCGCCCTTGACTGCCTTGGCGACGGCATGGGTGCCCTTGTGCACGCGCAACTCATCGGTGACGCTCAGACCGGTCGTGTAAAACGACAGCCCCACGAACTTCCCGGCTGCCTTCAGATCCTGGAAGCGGATCTCGTGGACCCAGGCCTTCCCCTCGTCGCGGGGGAGACCGTATTTCTTACTGTCGCCCGCCCGCCATTTGGTGTAGGAAGCCACCTTCCGCCAGGCGAAACCATCATCGCTGACCAGCACATCGATCCAGCCAGGGAAGCACACGACCCCTTGGGGCGAGCCGCCCTGGAGACGGATCGACACCTCGCCGATGGGCTGCACGCTACCCAGATCGACTGCCAGGTTCTGCAGTCCGCCGTAGGAGAACCCCACGCATTCGCTGGCGAACCAGAGCTGCTGATCCTCGCGGGCGCAGGGCTTGCCATCGGTCAAATCAGTGGCGTCTGTATCCCCCTTCTTGGTCAGGCCGTAGTTGGGCGTCGGGGCAAAGCGGACCTCGCGCCCCAAGGCCAGATTCTCCTGGGCCGTGGCGCAGGTCGCAAAGAGCAGCGTTAACAGGGCGTATCGCTTCATCGTTCCACCTCCAGATGGCGTTTGGTGTGAAGGAACAGCGACCACTGGCTCGCGCACTG
>JABGQJ010000984.1 GCA_018648945.1 Victivallales bacterium | reverse complement strand
AGCCATTCCCCCGGGATGTCCTGACTGAACGGGTCGCTGAGGCCCTGCGCGAGTAGGGGAGTAAGGGCTACGCTTGCGTATTGGACACCGGTGAGCCCCACCCCGCTTCCTGTGGCGTTCCCTCCGGCGATGCCGGAGTTGGATCATGTGGCGAGGTAGAACAGCCACAAGGCGAGGAGGCCGAGAATGACGAGGATGGCAGCCTTGTAGACAGTTCCCGCACCGGGACCACGTGCGGCACGGCGACGGTCATTGCACATGGGACAGCTTTTGGCACCCTCAGCAAGGAGGAACCCACAGTCGGGGCAACTCCCCTTGCCGTAGCGGTTCTGCTGGTTGGCCCCGAACATCATCATGGGTGGAAGCGGCATTCGGTCACCTTTGGGAAGAAGTGAACGGTCCGTTGGGGGGTTCTGGCACCCCAATGTAGCGCGGCGAAGGCGCCCTGGCTCTTCCCTCTGTCGTCCGTTGGCAGGGAGGGACTGGAGCGTGGAGAGCCGGATGGTCAAGGCGGGGAGACCTCCCGATGCGGTGGGGTGTTGCGCCTCGGAGGCGGGGGGGCGCGAACACGAGTTGACGAAAGCGGCGAGGACGCCGCTTCTACCCTAGCCAGCGCCATGGCATCGGCTCCTACCCGGTCACGGGGGCATCGGGAGTACCGGTACTGACCACTGCCTGCCGTTGGGGAGCTGGAGCCTCACTTCGCCAGCGCAGCGACCTCGGCGGCACTCAACCCACGGGCCCAGATTGAGACCTCGTCCATCGCCCCAACGAAGGGCTCGACTTGTAGGGCATCGAAGGCCGTGCGGCTGTAGCCGAGCCCGCCGATGCCGAGCCGCACAGCTTGGTTGAACCGGATCTTCTGATCTTCCCCCTGCTGTTGCGCGAGAACGAGTTTCCCATCCACGTAGAGCAGGATCTGTGATAGTAGACAGCCGTCTTCGGGCATAACAACGGCAAGGTGGTGCCAGCGACCATCGTTGAGCTTGGCGGTGTCGCCCGTGAGTGTCTGGCTCCCGGAGATCATCGCGGTGGGACGCCCATCATACAGGTTGAGGTTCAGGAAGCCCTGGAGCTGCTTGCCCCAGATCGAGGCGGAGTTGATGAGGACTTGGTTGCCGTCTGAAGTCGTCTTGATCCACAGCGCGTACGAAACGGCGAGCCCGCCGTAGTGTGGCCCCATGGCGAATATCCCCATGCGACTGTCCTGGTCGAAGAGGGCTGCTGCCCCGTGGCTGCCGTCCGTCTTCCCGAGGCCACCACAGAGGGCGCTGTAGTGGGTGCCGAACGTCCCTAGGTTGGGGGAAACGCGAGTGCATTTCACGCCACGGATCATGACGCCAGTGCCGTCCTTTGTCCGCCCCCGCAAGCCCACGATTCGTCGGTCCACCAACGGGGCATCCTCTTCGAAGGTGAAGTGAAGCAACCGCTCGCGCGGGTTGAGGAAGGCCAGTTCGCCAGCCGCTTCAAACGCCTTGCGGTCGCCAGACTTGTCGATCACCAAGCGCCCGCTCCGCTCGTACTGCCCGTCGGCTGGGGTCGCGCCAGTCTGGTTGTGAAGCGCGATCTCAATGCGGCCGTCGGACACGTCCACCGTGAGGAAGTTGCTGAAGAAGTTCCCGCGGCTGACGAGTTGGATCAGGTCGGACTCCGGGTCTTTGGTGACGGTATTGGCGTGGACCTCTCCGGCGAAGTAGATATCGACCTGGTGCCGCCGGAGCGTCTTCCAGAACGGGCAGTTGGGGCCGTTGTCCATCATCATGCCGCTGCTGTTGACTCTGCGAACGGGATGGATGGCGGGGAGGTGTCCCTGCACGAAGACGTGTTTGATCGCCGGGGTGTTCCGCGCCTCGGTCAGAACATGATCCAACCATTTGAGATGTGCCCCAGTGACTGCGCCAGTGACCGTGCCCTCGCCACCGATTACCCGGGTCGGACTCTCCTGCTGAAAGACATCGACGGTGACAAAGAGCACGTTCTTGTGCTGGTAGGCGTAGGACGTGGCGGCATAGGGGGTTCCCAGCGGGCGGGAGGGGGCTCTGCCGATGGGTTGGTCGTAGAGGAACTTCCCCGTTTCCGGATCGGTGTTGAGAACCCCCGCGAACGCGGCCCGGAACTGTGGCTGACAGCGGGAGACGGCCGAATCCACGGGCCATGCGTTGTCCCCGAGTTCGTGGTCGCCCACTGCCATTAGCAGGCGTGAGTACCCGCCCTTGGCGAAGGAGTCCACCATTCCCGAGTAACACAGCTTGCCTGCCTTGAGGATGGCCTCCGCCGGGGCGAGCCCTGGCTCGAACCTCTTGATGAACTTGGCCGTGTCCCAGTGTCCGCCGTTGCTGTCGCCAGGCATGAGGATCAGTTCGCCGCCGAAGGTCTCCTTCAGCATGCGAGTGTTGGCGATGTCCTTCGCTATGGCCTCCGGCAACCACTCGGGGTTCTTGCGGCTCTGCGTATATTTCTCGGCCTGGTGCCAGTCGGCCAGCGTGATGAACCGCCAGGTCTCCTCGCCGACCACGCCGACGCTAAGGAGTAGAAGCAGGAGAATGGCAGGGCGTCTTGCGGAGCTCATACGAACAGTCCGTTTGGGGATTCTGAGACCTCAATGTAGCGCGGGAAGGTTGCCTGAGGCGGGCGGGGATAGAGGTCCAGCAGCAATTGACAGC
>JABGQJ010000983.1 GCA_018648945.1 Victivallales bacterium | reverse complement strand
AGTTCGGCCTCGGCATCCTCGTCGCGCCGGGCTGTGAGAGCAAGCAGAAATACGCCTTCCGCAACCTGCTTCCCCCCGCAGCCGCCGAATTGGTCGCCGAAGGCAAGGCCGCCTGGCGAACGGTTGGCGATGCATCCTGGCGATTGATCCAAGGCAAACAGGCCGCGCAGGGCGACGTCTTCCTTGGCGTGGCCAGCAAAACGGGCCAAGGCGGCATCGAACTGGCCGAGCACGCACGCTCGCTGGGCGGCAACCACGCGTTCTCCTTCTACGTCCGCAACGACCAGGCCGGCATCCTCCGCGCCAGCGTCTTCGATGCACAAGGCAAGGAACTGGTGGCGAAGGATTGCCCGCTAGGCGCCGAATGGCAACGGGTTGAGCTCGTCTTCGCCGCAGGCACGTTCACCCGCGACGTCAAGGCGCAGACTCATCCCGAGCTGCGCATCCGCCTGACCGGAGCGGCATTCGAGGTGGATGCCCTGCAACTGGAGTACCTCGGCGGCTACTCCTATGCCGGAGCCGCTTCGGCCACTTCATGGCAACCAGGACACGCCTACCGGCAAGGCGACGTCCTCAGCCTGCCCGATACCCGCCAGGCCCTGGCCCACGCCGGGACCATCGCGTTCTGGTTCCAGCCACGCGGCAAGCAACACCGCCGGATCCTGGGCGAGATCCCCACCGGCAATCGCTGGGAGCCCACGCTCCAACTGTCCCTCCAGGGCGGGAAACGCTGGTCGCTCTCCTCCCACGCTGCGGAAAAGGCGATCACGAAGAACTGGGACCACCCCATCGAGTCCGCGACCTGGCACCATGTGGCCATGGGATGGCAGGCCGGACGGGCCGTCGCCTGGGTGGACGGCAAGCAGGTACTGACCATCGACGGCCTCCGCTGGCCGGATCACCCCCGCCCGCCCCGTCTCGGCAGCGCCGGCCCCAATGCCGCCGCCAACGCCGTCATCGATGAATGCGCCGTCTACAACCGCCTGCTCAACGATGCCGATGCGCTTGAACTGGCCAGCCGAACAACGGCCTTGGCGACGGAATTCGCCCCGACTCTCGTCATCCGCCCAGAGCGCCTGCTGCACACCATCTCCCGCACGCGATCCCCCCAGCCATGGCGCTGCGAGATCAACAACCCGACCCAGCGGAGACTGCGCAACGTGCAGGCCGAGTTCCGCCTCGGCGACGGCGCCCGAAGGGAACGCGTGGGCACGCTGGCCCCCGGCGCCAGCAAAACCATCGAGTTCCAGTTCGTCCCCGACCTGACCTGTGGGTACTACCCCCTCACCGTCACGGCCAAGTCCGGTGGGCTCCCCCCCGCCGAACTACGCCTGCGAATCGAGATCACCCGCGCGCTGGCGCCCCTGGAGGACCTCCAGGTTGCGCCTTGGGGCTACAATGCCTCCCGCGAGCACGGGTTCACCATCGGGGGCGGCGATGTGGAAGCAGCCATGCGGGACGGATTGGCGCACGGTCCCCTGCTCCACTACCTCGGCTACCCCCGGACCGCCGACGGGCGCGACCGAGTGGACGGCATGAACGACACCAAGGGCAACGTCAACGTCCTGGAGAACCACGCCATGCGCGCCCAACTCGAACGGGAAGCCGAACGCATCGCCAAGGAAGCTGCCGCCACTCCCAGCGCCCGGGCAATCACGCTGAACAGCGAGATGCAGTGGATCTGGTCCCACGATTTCTCCCCGGAACGGAAGGAATTCGTCCAACGACGGTTCGGGCTCGATCTCAGCCCCTGGGAGCATCCCCCGGACGGCAAGAAGGACCGCTTCCAGGATCCCTACGGGCGGCTCAAGCCCAGTGTGGCCGGGCTCAGACTGCCGGCGAACCGCATTCTGCCCATCGAGTCCCCCCTGTACGCGTACCACCGCTGGTTCCATGGCGTGGACGGCCCCACCGAGAGCCTCTTCAACCAGACCATCGCCGACCACATTCGGCGGCTGCGGCCGGACCTGCTCACCATCTGGGAACCCATCCTCCGCCGCGCCGCCGTCCGCGCCTTCGACCGCGTCGCCATCGCCCAGGAGTGGTTCTACTACGAGAACCCGATGAACGCGGTGCTCACCCAGGAGCGCCTGAACACCGCCGTCCGCGGCACTCCCATGCGCCCCACCGGCATGCCCCAATTCCTCTTCAAGAAGGGCCGCGCCGCGCCCTATGCCGCCGTCGCCACCGCCGACATGTTCCACGAGACCGCCTGGCTCTGCGCCCTCCAGCCGATCCGCATGATGACCTACTGGAACTTCAAGATCGTCCCCAGCGCCGACTTCGAGAACTACTACAACCGCTGCTTCACCAAGGCCCAGATTGACGAGCTCTTCGGCACCCCCACCCCCACCTGGCAGGAAGCGGCGGCCATCCTCAAGAACAATCCCAAAGCCCGCAAGCTGATGCCGTGGACTCCCGAACTCGCCGCGACCTTTGCCCGCTTTCACAACGACGAAATCGGGCCGCTTGCCGCCCTCATCCCGCGCTGGCGCAACCACCCCCGGCGCGTCGCCATCATCCGTTCCTTCGCCAGCCAGCTCTACCGCGAGGTCCGTTGGCCCAAGACCTCTTGGCTGGAAAACTGTGCCGTCTATGCCGGGCTCCCCTTCGATGTCCTCCTCGACGAGGATTTCGAGAAGGGGAACGATCCCCTGAAGGGCT
>JABGQJ010000982.1 GCA_018648945.1 Victivallales bacterium | reverse complement strand
CCTGATGGCAGCTGGCAGCAGCCTCGCGATCAACCTGCCCGAACTCGAGCCGTCCCTGGCCGCCAGTCTTCCCGGCAAGGGGCTGAGCCATGACACCACCAACGACACCATCGCCGTGGACCTCGGCGACGGTCTCAAGCTGGCCGCAGGCAACCTGGTGGTCCCCGACGTGGACGATGCGACCATCGAGGTCGATGGCGGCGGCAAGTTGGCCGTCAAGAGTGTCGACAGCGTCCCCGTGGTTCTCGACACGGCCGAGCCAGCAGTACCGAAGCATGGCTCGCTCATCTACAAGGACAGCGCGCTGCAGGTGTACGACGATCCCGACGGCCCCGGTGGCGATCCCGGCGTCTGGATCAAGGTCGGCACCTACCAGTAATCGGCCCGGAACGACGCACTCGTGGCGACTCACGATGAGGCGAAGACCATGTGGACGAGAAAAACCCTTCCTCTACTAGTCGTTCTGGCGACCGTCCTGGCCAGCTCGGCCCAGGCCCAGATCTGCTACGTCCGAGAAGGCGGCAGCGGCCTGAAGGACGGAACCACCTGGGCCAACGCGTTCGGCGACGTCCAACTGGCCATCGACGCCCTGCAGGGCGGCCCCGGTGAAGTCTGGGTGGCTGCCGGCCACTACGTGTCATCCCCCACGGGCTTCCGCCTTCCTGCCAGCATTGACCTCTACGGTGGCTTCCCCGACGACGCCACGACCCAGGGCCTCGAGGACCGCGACCCGCAGGCCAACCTGACCATCCTCTCCGGCGACACCGACGACAATGACGCGCTGGACCCCCAGAGTGAACTCCCCATCGCCGGGAACATGCTTGAGAACGCGCCACACGTCATTGATGTCGTCAACTTCGTGACTGACGACACCATCATCGATGGATTCACCATTTCAGGCGGCAATGCGGATCTGGACCCAGGGCGCAACTTCGACGACAAGAGCGGCGGCGGCATCCGAGCTGTCGGCACGCAGGAAAGGAGATCCACCGCCCGGCTTGTCCTGCGCGACTGCGAGATCCGCGCCAACCGAGCGGGAAGCAGTGACCAGGGCGGCGGGTACCGAGCCGGCGGCGGCTCGACGGGCGCGGACGGCGGCGGTGTATACGTCGCAGGTCTTAACCTGCTGGTCGAGCATACGACCTTCTCGAGCAATGCCGCCGGCGATGGCTCGGACGGCACGGACGGCCTGGCCGGCACAGCCGGAGAGATGGGAATGACGGGTGGCATGGGCGGGAACGGCGGCGGCCTGGCCGTGCTGGCCGCCAATTTCGTGACCCTCAACCATGCGCATTTCGAGCGCAATGGCGCCGGCAAAGGCGGCAACGGCGGCAGAGGCGGAGACAGCGTGACCGGCAATGGCGGCGACGGCGGCTGGGGTGCGCCCGGCGGCAACGGCGGGGGCCTCTACCTCGCCTACGCCACCCAAGTGCTGATCCGGAACAGCAGTTGCCTCGACAACCAGGCAGGGAGCGCGGGAGGCGGCGGCGATGGCGGCAATACCGTTGACGGCAACGCCACTGGGGGTACTGGCGGCAGCGGCGGTGGTAGTTCCGCAGTATACGGCAGGCCCGCCGGCTGTGGCGGCGGCGCAGTGCTGCACATGTGCTCCGGGGTCGTGCTGGAGGGCTTGGCCTTCATGAAGAATGCATCCGGCGAGGGCGGAACGGGCGGCAGCGGTGGAACCGGCGTCGCGGGCCCCGTCCGCGCGGCTGGGGATGGCCAGCCCGGATCCGACGGCGACGGGGGCGAAGGCGGAGGGCTCTGCCTGCTGGACAGCGACGCCACTATGGAGAACGCAACCTTCCACCAGAACAAGGCTGCAGGGAACGGCGGAGCCATTTCCGTCGTGGACACGTTCATGGGCAAGTTGCAGGCCCGCCATGTCACCCTGGCAAACAACAGAGCCGATGTGCAGGGCGGTGCCCTGTGCTACACGCCCTCCGAAGGACAACGGGAAGGGCAGACCTATCCGGTCGCCTTCGTCAACAGCGTGTTCTTCGGCAATATCTCCGGGGGGGGGGGCACTCGGGCGACGGACTCCCATGTTTGGGCTCCGGCTCCTGGTGTTGCCATCGCCAATTCCGTACTGTCAGAAGCTCCTCCAGATGTGGACGTCCCCGACTGCGAGGATGTCGACCCCATGCTCAAAGCACCCTCCTGGAACGGCGGCGACACCCCAACCCTCGCCCCTAACCCAGGCAGCCCGATCATCGACGCGGTCTTCCTCCTCCCCGACGAGTCCCCGGCCACCGATCAGCGGGGCTTCCCTCGCGACGATGGCTTCCCCGATGTCGGGGCCTTCGAGGTCCGGCCCCAGGCCAGTGGCATCACCATGACCGCCATCACCAGCACCACGGGCACCGCCACCTGGACTCCCGGAATCTGGGGCTACTCGGTCGTTTTCATGCGCCCCGACGATCCCGGCGACCCCAAGCCCGAGCCATGGGACGGGCGCATGTACAATAGCAACGCCACCTTCGGCAACGGTGGATACATCACCAACACTGCCTGGTGTTGCGTCTACGCCGGACCTGGCAACACAGTCAACATCATGGGCCTTACTGCCGAGACGAAGTATTCGATCATGGTCTGCGACACCTTCATCGCAACGCGGAGCTCGGACTACGTCCACAATACCGAGGATGCCACCGACAATCCCCTTGTG
>JABGQJ010000981.1 GCA_018648945.1 Victivallales bacterium | reverse complement strand
AGGCAGTTTGCCGGCCCCGACGAGCAACTGGTACGCAGAATCTGGGCCGAAGTCCCCTTCTTGCCGAACGGCGCGCGTGGGCTCGATCCGCACTCCGGGGAGGGGGTCAATCCAACGCTGGCAGCCGATGGTGGCCATACTCACGAGCACAATGACTGGTACCAGGTTGCGCAGACCAGACGTACGCTGGCGTTGGCAACTTGGCATTGGGCAGGGAAGACCAGGCATGATGACATCCTCCATTTCCTGGGTAAGCAATCCACGGCTCCACCCTACCGGCTCCGGGCCGAACTACAACCCCCGGCTTCCTGGCCCGGCGCACGCCCCAAAGCCCCCTCGGAACGGAACCGCCCGGTCGATTGGGAAGGTGGGAAAGCGGCGGATATGTGTCATTGTTGTATGGAGCCTTCTGAGGAACCCGCAATCTGGGCACTGGTCCGGGGAAGATCCCCATGCAGCGCATGGCCTCCCACGCGGCTGTGTGTTCGCCCTCGAGGAGATGCCGACATGACCCGCCCGACCCTCTCCCTCTTCGCCTCTCTTCTGCTTAGCCTGCTCCTCACCCCGGCGTGCCGTGGCCAAAACAGGACGGTGCTGGGTAAGTTGCGAGAGGCCCGCAAGGCCGCCGCAAAGCTGATGGAGGACGGCAACTACAAGGAAGCACTCACGGCTTACGCTGAGCTCACCACCCGGCAGCGCTGGGATGGCCTGGAGCTGGTCGTGGAAGACCTGCGGGAGGGACTCACCTGCATTGGGGAACTGGGGCAGGACGAGGCGTTCGACACCTTCGTCGGGAACGCGGTCCGAGCACAGCGGGGCAACTGGCGGTTGCTTGCGGCCGCTGCGGATGGGTACCGACAGGCAGACCATCGCGGGACCATTGTCGGAGGGGAATTCCAGCGAGGCCAGAGACCGGACCACGATGAGTGGCACAACGTCCATGAGCGCGACCGGGTCCGGGCACTCCAGTTCATGCGCGATGCGGAGCTGCTGGCTCGACGGGAGAGGAACCAACGCGGCCTGAGCCAGTTCTACCGGGATTGCGCCAAGCTCCATGCCCGTCAGGGCAGCCAATCCTGGCGCATGCAGACGCTCACCGACCTCGACGAACTGCCTGATGTGGCAAGGGGTTACGACCACGACGGGGGAGCCCGGAACGGCGCGCCCGTGGATGCCGACGGCAAGCCCGTGCTCTACCCCGTCCCCAAGAGCTTGCAGGCAGCGGCCAACGACGGGGAACGGTGGCGCTGGCTTCTCGCCCGGTCCGAACAAGTCTCCCCAAAGTGGGCGAGCAGGGCCCGACTGGACCTCGCCCAGTTCCTGTACCAGCAGTTTGGGGTGCAGACCATGCGCCGCGACTCCTGGTTCCTTGGGCCCCGCGACGACGAGGCCGGTCCCCGTACCTTCGACCTCCGGACCCTCGCCAAGGACGAGACGATCTGCCAGCTTGCCACTGGTATTCAGCGCATTCGGTTGCCTGGGGAGTTCTCCTACATTCGCCTGTTCGAGAAACTCGCCGACGGTCCCTCCCCGGGTGTGAGGGAACCCGCATGCCTAGCCCTGGCGACCATCTACGAGAACCGCCAACAATACGACACGGCAGTGGCGTGGTGGGAACGGTACAAAGAGTACGACGAAGAGGAGGTAGCCGAGGGGCGCATCCAGCAGATCGTCGGCAACTGGGGGCGGTTCGAGGAGCTTCCCCCTCAGCCTGCGGGCCCGCCTGCCACTGTCGATTTCCGCTTCCGCAACGGCAAATCCGTCGAGTTCACCGCCTACCGGATCGACATGGGCAAGGTCCTGGGAGACATCGTCGCCCATGTGAAGAGCCGGCCGGGAAGGCTCATCCGACGGCAGGTAGATCCTGGCCTGATCGGGCGCCGGCTGGTGTATGCGAACGAGACCAAGTACATCGCCGGGAAGGTCGCTCAGTGGTCCCTGCCATTGGCGCCGAAACCCCACCACTTCGACCGCCGCATCACGGTGACCACCCCTCTGCGAAAGGGCGGCATATATCTGCTCGTGGGCGAAATGAGGGATGGCAATACCACCCGCATCCTCGTCCAATTGGACGATCTCGTCATTGCCCGGAAGGACATGGGGAATCGGCTATTGTACTATGTGGCCGACGCGATTACGGGCACCCCTGTGGAGGGCAAGCTGGCCTTCTTCGGCTTCCGCTCCCAGCCGGAAGACGACCCCGTCAAGCGCAGGGCCCAGTACAAACAGATCGTCACCGGCACCGACTCCGACGGCCAGTGCCAGATTGCCAAGGGGCGACTCTCGGAGGGCTACCACTGGTTGATCGTCGCCCGCGCAGGCAAGCGGCTGGCATGGCACGGTCTCAGTGAATTCTGGCTCGATCTCGACTCCAGGCACAGACCCCGGAAGACCAAGGCCTTCGTCATCACCGACCGCCCTGTCTATCGCCCCGGACACACGATCCAGTGGAAGGCCTGGGTGCGGCATGCCCAGTACGACATGGGGGACACCAGCCAGTTCGCGTCCCGGGCCATCGGGGTCAGAATCTACAACGCCAGGGACGAGAAAATCCATGACGAAACCCAGGTGGCCGACGAGTACGGCGGGGTGAACGGCGAACTGAAGCTCGGGGAAGGGGCTGCCCTTGGCGTTTACTCGATCTTCCTCAGCCGGGGCCATGGGAGGGGCAGCCAC
>JABGQJ010000980.1 GCA_018648945.1 Victivallales bacterium | reverse complement strand
CCGGAAGCTGGGCATAGCCGCGCCGGTGCTCTTCTTCAAGCTCCTTCGCCTGCACGTCGCGAAGCGCTCGGCGCAGGGCCTCGCGGGTGAAGCCGGAGCGGGAAGTGTGCAGCTTGCGCGCCGCCTTGTCCACCTGTGCCACCAACTCTTCATCGAGGGTCATCTGCACGGTCTTCATCGCAGCACCTGCCTGCATGTGGATAGTTATCCACATAGTAATCCACATTGCAGGCTTCGACAAGCAGTAGCGCCTGACCCGGCCATGCGCAAGCCCATATCCCCGCCGGAGGCTATGGGCGCTGCAGCTCCACACCGACGGTCTTCCCTTGGACACAGGTCACAGTCAGCACGGTCTTGTCGCCGTTGACTGCCAGTTTGGCGTCTGCTGGCAGCTTGCCTCGCTGCCACTTGCCATGGAGGGTGATCGCCACGGCTTGTGGCTGGCTGACTCCTGCCTTGTCCAGCTTCAGGTCGGGGTTGGCGACGCTGAGTATAAGCCGTCTTCCCTTCTGGCTGACCATGATGAGGGAGGGGTGGTCCACGCGTAGGACAGGGATCTCGGGCTGACCCATGAGACGGTGCATGAGCGTGAGTGCATCGGACTGGAAGAAGGCGAGGCCCCAGGTGTTGGTGGCACGGTCGTAGCAGGCGTGGATGGCGTCGTTTCGCAGGGCGGGCCAGACGGGGGTGAAGCCCAGTTCGCCCATGGCGGCAGCGAACTGGCCAAGCTCCTCGGGGGTGGTCTTGACGAGGGCGATGTAGGAGTAGCCCGCATTCTGCGGGTTCGGGCCGTGGTCGATCCAGGCGGTGGTGTAGTCGCCCTCGGTCTCGCGTTTGTCGTGGCCGTCGCGGGAGGTCTGGTGGGATCGAGCCAGGTGGATGTCCTGTCTTGAGAGCGGAATGTAGCCGGTGCCCTGGGGATCGAGAATCGTGTTCATTTGCGTCCCGGCCAGCGTACGCTCGCCGGGGAAGTCCGTCCATGGCTTGCCGTTGACATGGATGGGGGTGTCGGTGTTCGTCAGGGCCTTCTGGAATAGGTTGGTCTGGACGGGATGTGGGGAGTCGTCGTTGCGGATGCCGGAGCCGAGGCAGACGATGCGGTTGCCGAAGAAGAAGTAGGTCTTGCGGGCTTTGAAGGCGTGTCCCTCGACGGGCTTGATGCCCTTGGGCAGGGCCTTGCGGTACTGGAAGGGGCTGTTGAGGACCATGGCGAAGAGCCCGTTTTGGCCCCGGTGGGACACGCCGCCCACGAAGGTCTCGCCGGAGCGCTCGCACATGGTGCCGTTGCCGTTGGCCATCTGGGCGTAGGGCAGGTGGATGACCGTGGTGCCGTCGAGTCGCCGCCAGTCCCAGCCCTCGTTGGGGCGGCAACCGCTGTCGGCGATGGTCACCGGCTTGCCGCCGCCGAGAATATCCAGGTAGCCGTTGCCGAAGAAGAGGCCGTGGCGATTGGCGTTGTTGTAGGACTCCTGGGCGGCGAGGTATTTCCCGTAGCCGCGCACCATGGCGAGCCACTCCCCCCGCCGGTGGCTTCCCAGGCCTGCATAGGGCATGGTCCAGTGCCCCGTCGGGGCTGGTTCAGGCGTGAAGCCGGGGAGCTTCTTCTCAGGATCAAGCCGCAGGGCTGCCTCGGCCAGGTCCGGGTCCAGATCGCCGCCGTGGTAGGGCCGGCCGGCCTTCGCCATGGTGCGGAAGGCATCAGGGAAGAGTCGCTGGCGACCCGGATGCCTGCCGTGCAAGGTCATGGGAAGGTCGCGTGCGTTGGCGTACCAGCGCATGGCGAGGAAGGCCCGCTTGACCGACTCGTAGGCCTGGGGAGTCACTCGGAAGGGAGTGGGGGCCATCAGGTTCATCAAGTTGGCCATCTCCCGGCTGGCCCCCCCGGCATAGGCGAAGTAGTGAAAGCCATGGTGGTAGAGGCTGCTATCGGGCTTGATGGTATCGACGAGTTGCCGACTGAAGCGGCGGGAGAAGGCGCGCAGATGGATCACGGCATCTTCCGCGTTGGTCTGCATGATGGCCGTCTTGAAGAGATAGCGCGTATCGATGTAGAAGTAGTCCATGCTATGCGTGTCGGCGTAATCGGTGCGGAAGATCTTCTGGTACCCGTAGTTGTACTGAAGGCAGTGCATGACGAGGGGGAGACGCCCGGTCTCGCGCAGCGGCTCGCGCATGATGTAGCAGGCGTCCGCGTGGTTGCGGCCGCCATACCAGTTCATGCCCTGCAATGCGCCTTGGGCTACACCGCCTTGCTGGCGCAGGAAGTCATTCTCCAGGAGGAACAGGTCGGCCAAACGTTGCTTGAGTTCCGGATCCCCCGTGTGGAGCCAAAATCTGGCGGCCGCGAGCATCTGCCCCGTCAGCGGCTGCCACTTCTTGAGACCGATTCCCGATACGCGCCCTTCCTTGGTGCGAGCCAGGCCATAGGTCTCGCGGGCTGCCCTTTCCAGCTTGGCGACGTCCGCCTCGGTGGCTGGCTTCGAGCGATAGAGCCGCAAGTCGGCCTTGCGGAAGTAGTCCAGGGCCGCCAGCTCTTCCCGGGTCGGAGGAGGTCCGAGGAGCTCGGCCATCGCCGGGTCGGTGCGCGGGTAATGGGGTTGCCACGGCGTACGGATCGCTTCACTGGCGCCGCGAAAGTCGATCGGCCGGTTCAGGCACAGGGCGTCGATGTAGACTGTG
>JABGQJ010000098.1 GCA_018648945.1 Victivallales bacterium | reverse complement strand
CCCGAGGCCGGGCGCCCCTCCAGAACCTGTGCAGAGAGCTGGAGGACTGCTTGTATGGGAGCTCTGGAGATGCGGTGGTCCTCCACCGCGTGACGGATCGCCGGGGCAATCCATGCTGCCATGGTCGCGAGGCCGCGACCGCTCCAGACGCCTTGCTATGCATGGCCGTTTTGTCAACCGGTGGCTCTCGGCGGGCTACTCCTTGCCCGTCGGTGCGGGGGAGGTGGTGCCGTCGGGGTTGCCCCAGGTTGGGGGGTTCTTGAAATACCAGTCCTGGAGCATGGGGCGGACGGGCTTCCCTGTGGCACCGACGTTGCCGACGAAGCGCACCTTGCGCTCCAGCGCGTCGCTCTTCCAACGGGCCATGGGAAAATAGCTGATGGCGCGGGCGTGGGGGACCTTGGGCGCGTAGGCCGAGCCCTGGGGGACGTCGGGGAAGTCCAGCACATTGTCCTGGATGAGGATGTCCTGGAGATTGGCGCGGAGCACTTGGAAGACGATGCCCGTGGGTTCGCGGTGCTTGCCGTCGGCCGCCTGGAAGGCGCGACCGCTGATTCGGTTCTTGCGCACGGTGATGCCGACCAGTCGGGGGACGGTATCGATGTCCTGTCCGTAGAACTGGATGCCGATTGGCGAGTAGGGGTGGTTCTTGGGCTGGCCGAGAACGATGTCGTTCTCCTCGACCAGTGTGTTAGTGTGCTTGGGGCATTGGATGGGCTTCTTCTTGCTGCCTTTCACATGCAGCGCCACCCCGCTGACGACGTTGCGGAAGCGGTTGTGGTGAATCCAGGTGTTCCGGTGGTGCCAGCTCATCATGAAGACGCCGGCACCCTCGAAGTTCTCCGCTACGTTGTTGCGGATCACTACGCCGTCGCAGTCGCCTACGGTGATGCCGTGCAGGGGGCTGCATTGCTTCTTGCGGTCGTAGACCATGTCGTGGAAGCGGCAGTTCTCCACCAGCCCGCCCTTGGTTGGCCACCAGTTGCGCTCGTTCTCGCCGCCGTTGGCGGGATCATAGTCAGGGTCCTTGCCCTGGGGCAGAATCCAGCCCCGGTCCCCGAAGTTGTTGGCCCCGCCGAGGGAGATGTGGGTGATCTCCGCCACGTGCCCGCCCACATCCCCGTTGTGTCCGGGTGCCGTGAAGTCCAGATCGCGGAACGTGGCCCCCGTGCGCGAGCCGGTCGGGTGCTTGTAAACGAGCGTTTGCGCGACAACGAAGCACTCCCGCGAGTAGCCAGACTTGGGATGCCGCCCCGTGCCGTAGCCTTTCAGGTTGACGCGTTCCACCAGCCCATCGCCGCCGCGGATGTGGATTGCATGGATCGTACTGTGCTTGTTCTGCCCATCGAAGTTGCAGTCGATTGTCAGGTCGCGGACGACTACCCGGTCGGCGGGTGTGTGGAACCGTTTGCTGTGGAACAGGATGAAGTAGTTGCTGCTGTCAGAGCTGCTCTTGGGGTCGACCCCGTCGAGCAACCGCAGAGTGGTCTTGGTCCTGCCGCTTCCCTCGATCCGGTAGTCGGTCTCCAGATGGATGCTGTGGAAGGTCACGTCGGGGTCGTAGTGCGTGGGGGTCGAGCTCAGCGCGTAGGTCTTGGGCAGGAGTTTCACGCGCTTGAAACGGGCCAGACAGGCATTGATGGCCGCTTGGTCGGCATGTCTGCCATCGCCATACGCCCCGAACCACTCGGCCCTCGGGGTTGCATCTTCGGCGACTACCCGCAGGAAGCGCCCGGGTAGATTGGCTGGCGCGAGGATTGTCCCCCCATCCGCATCGGCCGTGGAACCGGCAGCATAGGCGAAGACACCCCCGCCATCGTCCTTGGCGCGCCGATAGCCGGCGACGGTGACATGATCGGTGGCCGGAGCCTTCTGCAGAGCAAGAAGGTCATTGATCGTGGGCACGGCTGTTTGCGCTCCTGCCATGCCGATGGACAAACCCAGGATCGCGAATCTGGCGTTTCTCATGGCTCAATCCCTACTGGAACTCAATGACGGCGTAGATGGGGAACTCGGGGACCTCGCAGGTGAGCTTTCCCCCAGCGGCTTGGCAGAGGAGGGGACGTGGCTTCTGGCCGGGCAGGTGGAGCATTGCTGCCTTTGCCGGGAAGGCGCTGGGCAGGGCGATGGTGACGGGGCCGAGCTTGGGCGTTGCCGGCGGGGCGACGCCGAGGCGGACATTGTAGTTCACCAGATGCAGCACGAGCCGGGCGTCGGCTGGGGTCTGCCAGGCGTTGAGGCGGATGCCGGGGGCGAGCTTGGGATTGGAGCAGGTGAGCTGCGCTTGGGGCAGTTGACTGGGGACGTCCTCAAGGCTGGCGAGGCGCTGCACGGAGCCCTTCTGGTGGCTGAACTCAGCGCCCGGAGCGAGGGCGGCGATGCGGGTGGTAAAACCGGCCTTGCGGTCGCGCAGGTACTCGTCGGTCGTGGCGAACGGGCTGGTCACCAGAAGCCTGCCGCCTTGGGCCACGAAGCGCTCGACCAGATCCAGGCGTGCCTTGCTCAGACTGGCCAGATCGCAGGCGACGAGCGTCTTGTACTGCTTGAGTTGCTCGCTCTTCTGCCGTCGTTCGGGGACGAACTCGTAGAGCACGTGGGCGTCCGACAGCTGGCGGGCCAACGAACGGAGGGAGCTGGCGTGGGTGGTGTTCCCCCGTTCGCTCTGTTCGAGCCCGGCCAGGATGCCGATGTTGGCGGCGGGGAGCAGTCCGGCGAACAGGCGCGGGTTCGTCTCGAAGAACCGCCGGTACTCGTTGAGCCCATCGTGGTATATGTCGAAGCGTGGACGGAGCAGGAAGCCGCCACCGCCACTGAACGCGCCGCACTCGGCCATGCCCAGGCGCGCGGCGTCGGTGTTGAGTCGCAACCATGGGTGGGAGCGCGGATAGCCGGGGCGACTGAGGATGATCGGGCGCACCCGTTCGCGCATGGACTGGACGATGCGGTACTCGTAGATGTTGTCGTTGATGCTGTTCAGCGACACGCCCTCGAACACCGGATCGACCACCGTGCCCGGGTGGGTGCCGCGCTCGCCATGGGACTTCTCGAACATGACGAAGTCGCAGTCGCGCAACGCCTCCTGGATGTAGTGGGGGCGACCGCCGTTGGGGAAGACGATGAAGTCCCGCCCAAGCGCTTTGCTTCCGGCCTCGCGGATCGCGGCCATCTCCTGGCGAATGGTCTCGCACCAGAACCGCCACTGCTCGCTACGTAGCTGCACCGTTCCCTCCTTGCGTCCGGGGAAGGCGACCGTGTCCAAGTCTTCAACACCAAGCAGTTCACGCGCCTTTCGGGGTGTGAACCGGCGCTTCAGGAAGGCGCGGAAGGCCGCCAGGGCCGGGGTGGAGGTGGACCGTTGAGAACAGCCATTGTCCACGAAGACGCCATCGAATCCGCAGCGCGCTGTAGTGCGCACCACATCGAGCAACCAGGTGCGCCAGCCCTCCGTATACCAGCACGCCGCAAATCGGTGGTTGGTCTTGAACGGCGGGTAGAACTCCTCGGGGTACTTGTAGCCGTAGTAGATCGCTGGTGTGCCATCGGGTTTGGTCTGGAGCCACTCCAGGGGATCGGCGGCGGGTCGCGGGCTCAAGCCCAGGTGCTGGTACTCATCCCAGTGGTCGTAGAACTCCCAGAACCCGCTGCGCCGCTCGGGGTCGCCATTGACGGTCATGCCGCAGATATAGGGAGTTAGCCAGCGGGCACCAGCGGTGTGCAGCTCGCTTGCCATCTGGGTCAACTGCTTGATCCGTTCCCCCACTTCAGCCGGACTCAGCCGCTCAATGCTCTCGCCATGACCATAGGCCTGATTCTCGCCGCCAAGGGCCTTGACCGGTCCCCAGCCATGGTTGAACGGCACGTCTTTGCCCAGATGCAGCAAGGTTGGGGGGGCGGTGGCGACGGTGGGCACGTAGTCGGCGTTCCCCACATGCTTCGAGCCGTAGTCGAGAACATAGGTAAAGGGCAGGGAGGTGCGCCACTCCGCGCCGCTGGTCCGCCGGTAAGCCGCTTCCACTGCTGGATTCTTGGCTCCCGACCAAGGTGGCAGCGTGGCCGGGCGTGCATCTACGCGATTCTTGGCCGTCGGCGCCTTCGGATCGTAGCGCCAGTTGCCCGCCAACTGCTTGGCCCATTCTGGCTCTGGGGCGAGGAAAGGCGGCAGGTGCCGTCCCAGTTCGAAGCTGACGTCGTCGGTATAGATGCCTTTCTCGGTGGTCTTGAGCAAGGCCACTGACCACGCGGTCCCGGCCTGCCCCGGCTTGAGCAGGATCTGCACCTTGGTCCGTTTGTCGAAGTCGCCTTCCTCGGCTCGGATGATGGCCCCGTCGGCATCGCGCACCTCGTAGCGCAGGCCTTCGCCCCGCACACTGGCTGAGAACCAGAGATTGAAGTACCGGGTTTCCTCGGGCACGAAGAAGAACAGCGGTCCCCATTCACGCACCGTCTGCAATGGTTTTCGGACGCCCGCCCGATAGCCGTAGACGAGGCCAGCCGACGGTGCGACGCGCCCCAGATTCCACCCCGTGTTCACTTCCAGGGCCACCCGTTCCGTACTGGCGGGCACCGCGATCATGCCGGACGTCCCAGTCTTGACCGCCGCCTTCGCCGTGACCTCCCCTTGGCTCAAGAGTCGTGCGGACAGGTCGTCTTGGTAGGCCCGGTAGCCATGCTGGATGCACTCCAGTCCTACCTTCCCCGGTGCCGTCGGCTGTAGCGCCAGGTAGTTAACGTGCCGCAAGTGGGGCACGACCAACTCCGGTTCGGCCGCGATCAGGCTCCACGTTGTCAACACCAGAACGATGCAGTGTGCGTTCATGATCCTACCCCGGTTTCTATCACTTTCGCTCGTACTTGATTGCCAGCGCCACATCGTGAAGCGTCTTGGTCGGGATTCGCACCTTGACGGATTTCCAGAGGGCTTCGCCCACATTGGGACTGTTCGCCGCCCCAAAGCCGACCCCGCGACGTCCCGCGTGCACAGGCTGTGCCAGCTTGTTCGTGCCGTCGATGCGGAGCACGCCATCGACGTATACCTTGAAGTCCGTTCCTTGCGAGACATACCGGTAGGTGTGAAACGCCGCGCCGGCATCCATGCGGTACTCAAGGCCACAGTGACGCGCCCGGATTCGGTCGGTGAAAATCTGGATTTCCCCGTAGTGGACGCCGTTCTCCACCACCAGACTGCTCCAGCCAGACATAGGTTTCACTCGTGCTTCGGCCACAACTTCCTCGTCTGCGGTGACGGCACCGCGGTAGTTGAAGAACGCGTAATCCCCTCCCTGGACCCCACGGTCGGCGATAAGCAGACTGTCATCCCGCCGCTCGGTCACACAGCGGTCTACCGTCCCGGCGCGTTGCCACGGATGCGCCGGGATCTCTCCCCCTTCATAGACAACGTTCCAGGCTTCCTTCTTCTCGGCAATCTGCGAGGGGGCGAGTCGGAACTCCAGATGGTTCTCTCCTTTTCTCAGGAGATTGCCGGGAACGGGGTAGTCGAGCCAGCCGGCCTGCGCCTTCGGGGGAAGCAGCGCCGTCCCGTTCAGCACCGTGCGCAACTGCTCGCCAGCGTCGGTCTGTACATGGCACGTGGCTGTGACCCGCCAGCCTTCGCGCTGTGCCTTCGGGGGGTGGTCGCCAATGACCAGAGGCACGGCCAACGCCTTGTTCGCTGAGATAGGCAGCGGTGACTTTGGGGTCAGAATGGGCAGGTTGCAGTACTGGCTGCCGTTAACCAGGTACCGGTTGGGGTCGCCATCGCGCACGGTCACGAAGTAGAGCTTGTCCATCGTTCGCAGTTTCTCCGGATCACCCAACTCCCGCCAGATTGCGCCGCGCGGATTGAAGTAGTTGAAGAGGTAGATCCCGTCCGCGCCGGCGGCCCAGGCGCGCATTGCCCGGGCGCGATAGCTCGCCGTCGAGTTGCGCTGGAATCGAGATTTCACGCGCACCCGTGATTCGCTCAGGCAGGGGTAGACCGGCACTTTGTGTTTGTGCCCGAGCCCAATGAGGGTGTCCCATCGATTCAGGCGGAAGTAGCACGTACCCGAGAGGATGTCCACCAGGCCTTCGGTCAGCCAGGTCTCGACATCGAGCCCGATTCCCTTGCAGAACTCGACGGAGTCCGGGATGCGGATGGCGATGAGGATGGGACGGCCGCGTTTGACTCCCACCTCCTCGGTCATGCGATGGATCCGACGAACGAGGTCGCTCATCATCTGCAGTTCGGCCCGCGTGGCCCGTCCTCCCTGCGCCACGGTCTTGAAGAAGCAGGCGTGGCGGAGGAAATCCAGCTCGATGCCATCGATGTCGAACCGGGTGCAGGCCTCCTCGAAGAAGCGGAACGCCAGCTCGCGCACCTCCGGGTGGGCATAATCGACCGAGCTCCACGAACCATACCTGGGCTGTTTGTCCTTCGTGCCACAGAGCATGGCTGGGTTGTCGCGTTTGAACTTCGTGAGCAGGTAGGGACCGTAGCCGCTGAGACCCGCGTCATGCGTGTCGTTCATGCGCATGTCCCAGAACACCTCCATGCCGTGCCTGTGCCCGAAATCAGCCATGATCTGGATTGGCGCGAGGCCCCGCGACATGAGCTCGGGGAGGCAGTTGTCCTTGAAGATGTACTCCTTGCTGGTGAAGGGCTTGAAGACCTTGCTGTCGTGCAGGGCGTCGCCGAAACACAGGGAGTTACTGTAGAAGATGCTCTCGACCTGGCTGCCGGCGAGTGGGGTCGTGCGCTCGGCTAGGAGGCCTGCCGGCGTGGGATCGTTCTTGCGGTAGATCACATCGTCGCCGTCGTTGTTGAAGATCAGCCGCCGCTTGCAGTGGGCGAGTTCCCAGCGCAGCGCGCGGAACTCGTGGAGAGGATGCGGTTGCTGAGCCGCTGGCGCAGCGTGGAGTTGCAGCAGCAGGGGAAACAGGAACCAGGACCGAATCAGCACGTGTTGCATAGTCGCCTCCTGCTACCGTCGGGTGATCACGCGGCTGGCCAATCCTCGGGCGGGAACGCGGAGGGTGCTCGGAGCCCTGCCAGCGGCGGTGATGGTCACGTCATAGGCCTGCTCGGGGTCGTAGTTGAGGACCGCGACGACCGCCTTCTTGTTGCTCCCCCAGATGTGGGAACGAAGGAAGGGATGGTGGCCGGTCTGCTCAATGGGCACGGCCTTGCCATCGACGAGGACGGTGCGTTTGAGGACGATGGCAGGCTGGGCAGTGACCCAGGAGACAGGCTCGCGTTGCCAGGGGACCTGTCCGCGGAGTTCACGAAGTTCGCGCAGGGCCTGGCGGAGGGAGGCCATGTATTGGGCGTCGAGACATTCGGCACCGACCCAGAGGACGGCTCCTCCCCCGCCGCTGAGGCCGGTGGCGAGGAGATTGAGGCGCAGTTCGTCGGGCGTGAGATGGCGCGGCTGGCCGATGTCGGAGAGCTCGATGAAGGGGAGAACGGGGACGTTGGTCCGGGCGCAGGTCCCAGCGACGCTGTCGTGGTAGTCCAGGTCCTTGCGGTAGATCATGGGCATATGGTACGTGGCCTCGGGCTCGAACTGGCGAATGTCTCCGCCAAGCGCGGCCACCGCTGCCGTACCGGGCCAGCTGCAGAGCCCGACCTCGGTGGCTGGCGCGATTTCACGGATGGTCTGGATGTGCAGGCGAACAATGTCGCCGTGGAGATTGGCGCAGAAGGCGCCCCAGGCACCGGCGTGTTGCTGGCGCAGTTCATCGACGGGAAGCGCCAGGATTGCTTCCGGATCGAGTCCCTTCTGCTTGGCGAAGGCGCGACGGCAGACGGAGCAGAAGCAGGCGGTCGGCGGCTCGTAGTCGATGATCAGGCGCGTGAGGCCTTCGGTGAGGACCTTCCGGTAGTAGGCACGCAGGCTTTCACGCCAGGTGGGGAGAGCGAGTTGGGCACTGGGACAGATCTTGCGGGCGATTTCCGCGCCCTTGGTGCCGACGGCGCGCGGGCCAGCGGCCGGCCGGGCGTCGAACCCCTCGAAACGCCAGGAGTGGGAGGCGAAGCCCTGTTTGGCGAGGGCTTGGTCGGTGGGTTTGAGGACGGGGTCGTAGTAGCTGGGGGCGAGACCGCCCTCGATGGCCCCCAGTTGGAGGAAGCGTACCATGCGCTGGCTGAATTCCAGGTTGGGGCTGCGCAGGATGCCGGTGTGCTGGATGAGAATCCGGAAGTCGGGGCTCGGGGGGAGCGGCTGCCCGAGATCGGTGGTCTGGACGGCGAGCTTGTGCTTAGGGCCGGGCTTGCCCCCGTTCTCGAACCACCAGGTGAATGTGCCGGTCGCCGGGGCCTTGCCGGCCACGTCGAGGCCGAGGTGGAAGTAGCGGTCCCAGCGGTAGCGGTCGGTCAGATGCGCCCGCTTGAGGATTTCGGGGGAGAGCGCGAAACGCCAACGGTTTGTGCCTTCCGGGGTGGAGTTGACCGCCGCGGCGACCGGCCCTCGACCTGGAATCAGCGGGCCGGTCACAACCAGGCCGGGCGTGGTCGCGATGACGAGGGCAGGGCGGTCCAGAGCCTTCATTGAACCCCGAAAGAAGAAGGAGAGAGGGTTGAGCTGCCTGCGGGCCACGTGCAGAACGTCATGCTGGGTCCACTGGGCTGGGGACCACATGGCCTGCAGGGCGAAGCCGTCATCGGCTGGGAACTGGCGGAAACCGGGTGCCTCCTGCGGGGCCACGTCCTGTTCCTCCAGGACCACATCGTCGAACCAGGCGTAGCCGCTGCCATAGCGAAGCTTGAGGATCAACCTGGCCCACGAGGCGTCCTCTCTGGTGCGGAAAGAGATGGCATGCTCCTCCCAATCTTGGCTGCCGGCGGTCTTCGTGGTGTGGTGCCAGTGCCCAGGGACTTCAAGCCCGTTCTCGTAGAGGATGGCATAGGCATGACCGGTCACGTTGAGCGTCAGCAGGCGGAAACTGAGGCGGTAGCCGGTATTGGGCTTGAGAACGATCTTGGGTTCGTACCGCCAATGAGCCCGGGCGGTGGCATCCTCGGGGATGGTCAGGCGCAGGGAATGGCCGGACTGGAACGCATTCTCCGCATCCCACCGGCCGGTGCAGGCACCGCGAGCGGCGGCAAAGCGCCAGCCGGTTGGCGCTTTGTCGCCCTCGAAGGACTCCTTCAGGATAACGGGACCGGCAGCGGCACTCAGGGCAAAGAGAAGGGGGAGGAGTTGGCGCATGGTTTTCCCTCGGTGATAGGCCTGACGCACGTTAGCCGCAGGTACGGACGATGCAAGGGGACATTGCGCGCGGGCGGTTTGGGGGTAAGGTTGCCGCCAATCACGGAGGCACCATGGGCTTCATCGAAGAATTCATGCCGTTTTACGACAAGAACAAACGGCGGCGCAAAACGACCAAATATGATGTGGATCGCGCGCTGGACGTGCGGCTCTGCAAGCACCCGACCCTGGAAGAGCACACCGCTGCGAACGGCGACTTGGTCCTGGTGGTCGAACGCGAGATGTACCCGGCCGAGCGCTTCCTCAGCCGGTTCTTCAAGATCGATCGGCGGCGGCACATCATACTGGAGAAGCATGGGACCTTTGTGTTCAACGAAGGCACGAAGCAGGGGGTCAAGTTGACTCAGGTTGCCGAGGCGCTGGCCAAGGAGTTCGAGATGGAGTTGGAGGATGCGAGGACGGGCACGATTCACGTTGTGAAGGAGCTCATGCTCCGGGAATTCGTGTTCCTGGTCCGGGAGTGAGTCTGCCTGGCACGCCCTATTCCTGAACCACGCAGACGATGCCCTGGGGCGGGATGGACAGACTCAAGATTGCCCTGTCGCCTCTGATTTCGGGGGTCAGTTTGCGGTCGTTCCAGAGATCGCGGTAGGTGGCACCGGGAGTGTGCGGCACTTCGATAGTCTTTCCCCGGAGGGTGTGGTACCGGGCGTTGAACAGGGTCCACACGGTTCGTTCCGGTCCTGGCCACTCGTTGGCATAGAAGTGGGTCCGGAGGGTCGGGACGAACATGCGAGGGTGGTCGGAAGCGAAGCAGTCTCCGTATTCGCGCATGATCCGCAGGGACTTGCCGATCTTGGCGCGGCCATCGGTGTCGTAGAGGCGCCAGGTCGTGTCGAAGAGAGCTTGGCCGTTGAAGAGAAGGAATTTCAGGAAGCGCCAGCTCTCGATGTAGCCCTCCTGCCCGACCGGAAACACAGTTTGCTTGAGCTTGGGAAAGATGAAACGAAGCACGTTGGGAGGGAGAGTTTGGCTGCTCCAGAGCGGGGCTCGATCATCCACGCGGTACTCCTCTGCAAGGTAGCTATGCAGGGGGATGCAGTCGTACGAAAGGAACCCGTCCCAGTAGGGGCTGGCGATATCGGTGGTGGGGAACTCTCCCCACAACGCCACCCCCTCGGGCTGGGCCTGTCGGACCGCGCGGAGGAAATCCCGGTCGCCGGCGGAGACGCGGGACGGCATGGGATGGCCAGCATCCGGGTTGAAGCAGCGACTGCGCTGATCGCTGCCAAACACATCCAGGTAGAGCACGCGGACCTTGGTGTCGGCCTGCAGTCTTGCCAATGTCTTGGCCGCATGGTCGCGCCAGACCGGCGTGGAGGTGGCCATGTAGACGGTGTCCTTGTTGACCAACTTCTGCCCCGTGTAGCGGACCTTGGCGAAGCGCTCGCCGTGTTCCTGCACAAAGGGCGTGGACCGGCTGCACCGGTCCCAGATCGTGTACAACGACACCGGCATCCGCCGCCCTTCCTGGAGCCCGGCGATGGCGGCTGCGAAGTTCGCGAGTCCGCCCATGTTGGCATAGTCCGCGCCCCCGTACTCGCCGTTGCGCGCGGCGTCCCCCGTCCCCTCCGGATCGAATGCCCAAACGTAGAAATGCAGGATGTCGGGGTCCAGACCAAGCAGCAGGCGGTCCTGCTCAAGGTACTCGGCGAGGCGGAAGCGTTTGCTCTTGGGCTCGACGACCGGGGGCATTCTGGCGATACGCTTCGCACCCGTCTCGGACGACAGATGGCTGCGAATCCAGACGGCCTTCCGAAACCATGCCTTGTCCTGGGAACCGACGGGCCTGTACCAGCTCTCTGCCCAGCGCCGGTAGATCGCTGCTCCCTCGCGCCAATCCCCCGGATGGAGGGCAAGCACGCGCGGGCAATAGGTGACGGACTGGCCCGGTGACAATGGCCAGTCGTCGCCGCCGCTCTCGATGTAGGCGTTCGCCCCCGTCCCGTCCTTGGCGAGGCAGTACTGAACGGCTTCGCCGGTCAGGCTCTGGGTCATCAAACACATGCCGATGCCGGCGACGGGATTGTAGATGTCCATGAACTGCATGGGGAAGCCCCGGTGATTGGGCTGTTTGCAGAAGGTGGCTTGGTTGGTCATGACGTTCCGGTACTGCGGGAAGAAAACCCAGGTGTCCGCCACCGTGCCGAGGGTCGCCTCGCGGATGACCGGGAAACGGACGGCCGGCTTCCGTACCTCAAGCCCAGGGTTCAGGGCCTCGACTCTGAACCGGATCTCCCCGTTCTCCCGGACCGTAATCGTGAGGGTCAACTCCAAGGGCAGATCGGGTGGTGGACAGCGCAGCACAATGCGGGCGTTCTTCCCTTTGACCGAGAGCCCAGTGCACGCCAGGTCGGTGCCGTTCCACGTGGTGTCGCCCTGTTTGATCTCTAGCCCCGAGGTGGGGCTGAGTGCAATTGAGGTGTCGCTCCACTGCGGGCGAATGGCGGCGATGCGGAAGCCCTTGCTACAGTCAAACACAAGCTGGGCATGGCTGGTTGTCGCCGTGATCGTGTTCCCATCTCGGACCATCGTGGCGGGGCGGGGCATGATCGTGGGGACGGTAGGGGGCACGGTCCACTTCGGCTCAGCAGCCAGCGTCGGGAAGAGGCGATCCGGAGCCGTCCGTAGAGTCAGGGCAGCCAGGCTGACGGTGTGGTCCCACGTGCGATTGCGCAGAACGATGTTCTGTAGTTGCTTGGCGGGATCAGCAGGGACTACATAGGCTCCCGACAACCCCCAAATGCGATGCCCCTTGGCCGCCATGGAGTAGGGGAACGACTCGTCCACATCGCCATTCTCGTAGTGAAGCTCCACCGAGAATGCCTCGATATCCGTGAAGGCAACAGGTATCGGCGGGCGCGAGTAGCGTTTGCGGACGGCTGGGAAGTCGCAGCTCAGCAGCATGAACACCTCGGAGACCTTGGCGTTGACCGCGACCGTAAGTGGGTCATTGCGTGACTCCGGCAGGAAGGAGGCCCGTTTCACGCTGACACCAAAAACCTCAACCTGCTCCTGATTGACGTTGGCGTTCCTGGCTTCGGGGGTCACTAGGTTGGCATCGCGCGTGGCTACGGCGAACGGCACCCCGTGCCAGGCGACCGTGGCGGTGGGAAAGCGCGTGAGGGGATTGCGCAGAAAGGGCTTGTCGCTGGAGAACAGGCGGTCAACCCTCTCGGTCAAGGAGTCGTTGTACTGCTTGCCCAGATCGACGGTGGTGAACTCCTTGGTCCGGGCCCCGGCCACGGCATCTGTTGTCAAACCAAGGTACACGGGAAAGGCATCAGTACTCGCTGCGAAGTGTATGCTCCCCACCTCCAATTCGGCCTCGCTGCCGAGGGTCGCAAGGCCCGCCTCCAAGCCCGTGGCACGACGGATGGCCCCGCTCTTGACCGCGCACAGGTGCCAAAGCCCGTCCTGGATCGCGTGGGACGAGGTCAGCAGAACATGTGGCTCGTCGCCTGCGAGGGTGAGCATGGGGATCGGGGTCATGGCCCGCTGGGCGCCGCGTGCCCGGTAGCGGATCACGCAATACGGCAGTTTTGTCAGGTCCACGGCTTCAGGGAAGGTGGTGTGCCAGTCTCCCGTGACTCGGGTGCTGGGGATCCCCTTCAGGGAGAACCGAACGCCGTCTTGGGCAGCGGCAAGGCGGCCTTCTCCCGCGCGCGAATTCCCGCCTGTCTGTTTGATCCCGGACATGCGGTCAACCTGTGCGTCTTCCCCGCTGGCCCCTTGCCGGGACTGCCACCGCGCTGCCTCGAACGGCGGGGACCACGTCTTGCCCTCCGGTCGCCAGGTCCGCTCCGCCTTGGCCTCGTATAGGGCCGTGATCTCCGCAGCCGACAGAGCATGATCGTAGACTGCCACCTCATCCCAGTCCGCCCGGACGTTGCTCTTCATGTTCATGGCGCTGTTCTGCGCAATCCGCAACGCTGCGGAGGAGGGCTTGAGCTTCACGGGGTTGTGGATCGCCTTGGCCAGCTTGCCGTTCAGATAGAGCCACTGATTCGGCCCTTCGGCTTGGCTGTCGTAGCTCGCCACGATGTGCAGCCAGTTGCCGGGCTTGATCCGGTTTGCGCTGGCCCGGTTCTCTGTGAGGTGACCGCCCCCCACAAAGAACTCGATGGTCCCGCCTCCGTTGGGGGTCCAGTCGAGCTGGCACTGCTGGTCATAGCGCTTGCCCAGGATCATCGTGTAGCTGCCTGGCGGGGAGGCGTGGGGGCGGAACCACGCCTCCAGCGAGAACCGCTGCGGTAGGTCGAATGCCTTGCCTTCCCCAAGGGTCACACAGTCGCCGGCATCGGTGCCGGGAATGCGCAGGAACGTGCGTTTCCGTTCCGTTTGCCGCTGGACCTTCCCACTGGCATTGGCCATGGTCCCGGGGAAACCGGCGGGGACTGAAGCAGCGGCGCCCTTCTCCCCCGCTTCGTCGAATGTCCAGCGCGCGATCGGGCTTCCACCTGTCAGGCAGGTAGCGGATAGTAGCAAGAACAGGAGTGCGGCTCTCTTCATCAAGACGTTTCTCCACGGTGGTGTGGTGTTCTGGCCGCAGGTTTGACCGGCGGGAGACCAGCGGCGCTGTGGAACCCGGCGAAATCCCGCTGGTCCCTCCATGTCCACAGGTCGCCGTTCGTCAGTCCTTGGGGTCGCGCAGGGGCACGCGGTAGCTGATTTCCCAGTGCTCGGGGCGGCTCTTCACCATGGGGACAATGTGCTCGACCACCATGGGAACATTGGTGCGCATTCCCTGCCAGGTGTCCACGCGAAGGGGATAGTTGTAGGCATCACGGCGCGAGGCCTGGGCAGGCTCGGTGGTGAGGTCTGTCCCGGTCAACTGGGCGGGGGGAGGGCGGTGGTCGTAACCGGCGCTGGCGAGGAGCGTCTTGCCGTCGAGCAGGGCACGGAAGGCGATCCAGCGGATCTTCCCCTTGGATCGGCGGGCATCGAGCTCGGCGTAACCCCGCTTCCTGAGGCTGCGGATGATGAGCGCGGCGGTGCTCTCGTTCAGGCCCGCGTTGCCGATGCCGTCCAGCCAATCGGCATGCTTCAGCACTTGGTGCAAGGAAGCAGACGACAGGTCGACGGGGCCGCATTGATCCAGAATCCGCGCCGGATAGACGGTTGGGTAGAGCGACACGTTGGGCTGGATCGGCGGCAGGAATCGCTGCGGGCAACCGCAGGTCAGGAGGCCAACGACGGATAGGAGGCACAAGCTGGGGAGAGCGCGGGGCATGGTGACTCGCTTCCTCGTTGCGATGTGGGAGAGGACATCCAGACGCAGTACAGTAGGGTCCGGTCCCCTATCTTGTCCAGCCTTGCAGACGGTTTTCCCCACCAGTGATGCCATTCCCCCACCAGCAGGTCTTCCGCCTGGACGCCGCCGTGCACGCTGCGGTGCAGGCGCACAACGCCAAATGGCGGGGGCGTTGGGAACGCTTCCTGGCGCTTGCGCCACCGCCGCGTTGGCAACGCGGGGTGCCAGTCTCCGCCGAGTGGCGTGCCCTTTACGAGATTCATCTGCCGGTGGCGGAGTACGTGTCATCGTTGCGGCGGTTGGCGCGGTTGGTGTTGCCCCATCCGAGCTGGATTCCGGCGGCTCTGGCCTTGCACGCCGCGCATCTGGCCACGCGGTCGGCGCATTTCGCGTCGCTGCTTGATCTCTGGTCGTACCTGCCGCCTCGTTTGGCGGAGACCGTGACGCTCAGCGTGGACCGCTTGCCTGCCCTGCTCGCGGCCCTTGCCGATCCGCCTCGGTTCGGCACTGCCGACGGGCGCTATCCTGGCCAGTTGGCCATGCTGCGGAGCTGGGTCCGGCAGGGCTTGTCCGAACCCCTCGCGTTGCTCGACGTGGGCTCGGGCACAGGGGAGGGCACGCGTGAAGCGGTGGCGGCGCTTCGGGAAGCCGGGCACCCCGTGCGTGCAGTCGGGGTGACGCGGGAGCCTCTGGAGGCGTGGATGGCGCAGGCCGGTTGCTTCCCGCACCGCGAGGCCGACTGCCAGGTCCGCTGCGACGACGATGTGCATTTCGTGGCTGGCGAGGCAGCGGCTTTGCCCGTGCAGGGGCGGTTTGCGGTGATCCTCTGCAACGGATTGGTCGGGGGACGCTTTGTGCAGGAAGACACCGCCTTCATGGCGATCCTGAGCGAATTCGCGCGGCTGCTTGCGGCGGATGGTTCGGTCTTGATGGGGTGCCGGTTCCACGCCGGGCGCGAGCGACACCTGGCGCGGTTCCGGGACGTGGCGGCTGGACTGGGGTGGGAGGTGGCGGGCACCAATCGGGACATGGTCCTCCAGCAGGCATGAAACCACCGTGGCGACATTGAAGCCGGGTGGGCATACCCTATGGTTCCCGTATCCCCCGCCAGAAAAAGAGCAGAACGACTTTCGGAGCAAAGCCATGCGTGTGCTCACGACCCTAGCAGTGTTGGTTTCCCTCTCCGTCATGGGACAGCCGACTCGGCAGGCCCAGGCAATCCCCAGTACGGGCCCGGTCAAGGTCGACGGTGTCCTAGACGAACCGTGCTGGCAGCAGGGCACGTGGCAGACCGACTTCCTATTGGCGGACGTCAACGCCAAGTTGGCGCGCGCGGCAGTTCAGACGCGTTTCAAGGTGGTGCGCACGGCCTCGGCGGCGTACGTGGCCGTAGAATGCGACGAGCCGAACATGGCCGGACTGAAGGCAAAGACGCCCTGGCGCGATGGCGCGGTGTGGAGCGACGACTGCGTGGAGATCTTCTTCGATCCCAGC
>JABGQJ010000979.1 GCA_018648945.1 Victivallales bacterium | reverse complement strand
CGTGGCGCCCTCCTCGGTGGCGTGGCCAATGCCGAATTCGCCTTCCATGACAGCCCCGACGACGGCGACGGCGACGATCCCATGACCCCCAACTCCGAATGGCGTCTCCTGATCGGCTACGAGCGCGAACTCGCCCGCGAACTCACCATCGCTTGCCAGTACTACGTCGAGTGGATGCAAGACTACGCCGCCTACACGCGCACCCTCCCCACAGGCATCGCCAAGGACGAGGTCCGCCACTACCTCACCCTCCGGCTCACCAAGCTACTGATGAATCAGAATCTCACCCTCTCCCTCTTCGTCCGCTACTCACCCAACGAGGACGATGTGTACCTCCGCCCCACTGCCAGCTACAAGATCAGCGACACCTGGCTCTTCACCGCCGGCGGCAACATCTTCCTCGGTGCCCAGGACTACACCTTCCTCGGCCAGTTCCAGGACAACTCCAACCTCTACGCCGCCCTCCGCTACAGTTTCTGACCCTCCGTCGTCCACGTTTCCCCTATGAGACTGGGTGCTAACGAAAATGTGTGTTTGCTCTGGCCGGTTCCGGGTCGTCATACAGTTCCTGCTGGCTGCCGCCCTGTCGGCTGTCGGTCAGGAGCCGAAGTCGCAGCCGGTCATGTACGTGGATGTGTCCCGGTCCATTCAGCTCAACCAGCCAGTCTGGCACCATCTGCCGGGCTGGCAACGCTGTTCCTCACTGGACCTGATTCGGGCACAGAACCTGAACAAGGCCGACCTGCTCGTCATCCGCAACATCGCGGATAGCATCCCCTATACTGAGGCCGAAATCCAGGCCGTAAAGACCTTCGTCCGCACTGGTGGCGGGTTGCTTCTGATCGGCAATCTGAGCGACTCCCCCGGTCCCTTCGCGCCATTCCAGGATGGTACGTGGCAGAAGGTCGAGATGCTGCCTACGTCACGCTTCGCCAGCAACCAACTGGCCAAGCACTTCGGTGTGTCACTCACCAACACCCGTCACCGGGGGAAACCGGAGTTCAACGCGAAGGCCCCGCTGAACCTGGGAATCGATCTCACGCCCCTGTGTTTCCCGCAAGCGCTCTCCGCTCTGCGTCTCAGGGAAAAGGCAAGGGGCGAACTGGTCCATGCCTGGGGAGAGCCAGTTGCGGTCGCCCGCCAGCACGGCGAGGGCCGGGTAATCGTCTGCGGTGCCAGCTGGCTCTTCTGGCGACGGGGCGACCCCAAGGAGTTCGCGGCCCAGCAGGCCTTGCTGGAGAAGTGGTGCCGCTGGCTGATCGCGGGGCGGGAAGCTAGGCCGACGTCACTCCCCGCCCTGCCGCACCGAATCGATCCGCCCCTGTCCCTGGAGACGAAGCACGCTGTCTTCCTCCATATTCCCCAGCTTGCCGACGAAACCAAGCGGATTGCCCGCGAATGGAAAGACGTGTGGGCCGTCCTTCAAACAACCACCGGCCTGCCATCCGCCATGGCTCTCGCGCCACCACAGGAGGGCGACGGACGCATGCGCGTCCATGTGCGAGCGGCACTGCGCGGCGGCTATGCGAGCGAGGCATGCATTGGCATGGCCGCAATGGGGAGGAAGTCGGACCGGATCTCGCTTCTCGGGCATGAGGTAGGGCACAAACTCCTGGGTGGACCGACGCATGGAGTCTCCGAAGCCTTCGCCGAGTGGCTCAGTTGCCTCTGCCTGCGAAGCTGCGGATGCGAGAAGGTGGCCGCCGAAACGGAGAGGAAATACGCCACCGCGTTCCGCGCGGTCGATCCGGACGGTACCGCCTTGGACGTAGCCGACCCCAAAGCGAGCACGGAGCACTTCCACGCCTGCATGGGCAAGTGGTCCTGGATCATCGGCTACCTGGAGACACGCTACGGCACCGACTTCCTCAAGCACTACGTCGCCGCCATGAACAAGCGCTTCAGCATGGACGGCAGCCACCACCGGTTGCGGGACGGGCAGCGCATCCAGATCACTATGGCCGACATGGTCCTTGCCATGTCCGACGCCGCTGGCAGGGATCTCAGTCCGTGGTTTCGCAGTATTGGGACCAGCCTCAACATGCCAGCAGGCAAGTAGGCAACCCGAGGCAAGGACTTGGCTGCCGTAGTTTCTGGACCATGGGCGCTTCCGCTTGGTCGCCCTGCGCGAGACCAGAAGCAGCGCAGACGTCTCGTCTGCTCCCCCGAGCGAGGCAGACCAGAGACGTATTCCGGCAGGCGCTGGTGTTGCCGAACCGGGGGAACCAAGCGAGACGCTCTGGCTGCTCCCTCAGTCAGGGCTTCAACCAATCCTGTCTCTCATGGGCCTGCTTTCAGCTCCGCTTGCGAGACAGACGGCACCACGAGGACCTCCATCCTCGCCGGGTAAACGAGGCCCCAGTCACGGCGGCGCTCGTAAGAGGCCAACGCGGTCACGGCCGATGGCTGGACCAGCTGCTCGAGCGCCGGTGCTCCATTGACCCTCACACGCACGGGCTTCGAAAGGTCCACCATCTGCGGATGCAGCCAGATGGCGAAGCGGCGTACGTTGCGCGTGGTCACCTCAAAGCGATTGCCCCCGAGGTTCGTCGCATCGGCCATGGCTCCCGGGCGTTCCTGCCGAGCATGCTTCAGAGCCCAGTTCTCCCAATTCTCGCGGGGCATGCCCCAGAACTGCTTGGCGCCCTCATGCCTGGTCGTGTCGTAGGTCAGCTTGCCGGG
>JABGQJ010000978.1 GCA_018648945.1 Victivallales bacterium | reverse complement strand
CACGTCTCCCCGGGCCCCTCGATGCAGCCTTGCGGTGTGCGGCGTCGCTTCGCGACACTCGCACTCCGCAAGGCGATTGCCGCCGCTGGCGCGCCTGCACTGGTCCCGTGCCGGCGCCGCCGCATTGAGGCTGGCTAGGGTAGAAGCGGCGTCCTCGCCGCCATCCCACGCCCAATGCGGCAAGGTGCCGTCTCTGCCCTCACTGGCGCGCCTGCATCGGCAATTGCCCGGCTTCTTCCCCTGACCACAGATTATCGCTCAATCGCTTGCGATCCGCCGGTTTGGGTCGATCTTCCTCTGTGGTCGTAGGGACGCCCAATTGGAGATTCTGAACCATGCGTATCTCAATGGCAATGCTGGTAATGGTCGTGGTTCTGGGGTTGGCCCGTGCGCAGGAGCCAAAGGTCACCAAGGACACGTTGCTACTGGCGACGTTCGACACGTTGGCGCGCGTGACTCACGCGGCTGGCGATGCGGCTGTCGTCGCGAAGGGGGGGGAGCTGGTCGATGGCAAGCACGGCAAGGGGCTGGCGTTGGGTCCTGATGAGTACATCACGCTTGCGCCGGAGAAGAACCTGGACCCGAAGCAAGGCACGCTGATGTTCTGGTTCAGACCAAACTGGTCCTCGGCGTCACCGCCGGTCTCGCACGCGTTGCTTTCCTGGGGGTGGGCCGATGGGAAACGGGCCGAGCCGGAGTTGGGACCGGGCTACTTCGTGCTTAGCGACGGCTGGTGGGAGACGGGCGGCGGGGCAGGACGGCTGTACCTGGTTTTCGAGAATCAGCTCTATGCTCACACGAGTCTGAAGCGGGTGTTCATCAAGGAGCAGTGGCAGCAGATCGCTTTCACCTGGAAGTTCACCGATCACCCCGCAGTGACGCTCTACATCAACGGCGAGCAATTCGGCACGACGCATGGGCGCAAGCAGGAGTTCATCCCCAAGCTGCGCAGCCCCATCCATCTGGGTACGGATCTGGCCGCCGGCGGCGGGGGTAAGCGTTCAGCGGATGGCGTGTTCGACAGTTTGCAGATCTGGTCTCGGTCGTTCACGGCTCGGGAGGTCCGGGATACGTTCCGGGCCCAGGAGCCGGAGTGGCGCAAGGTGGAGGCGCGCAAGTTCCAGTGGCTGCGGGACGGGTTGGCCAAGCCCTATGCCCCCAGACGGGATAGGGATGGGGTGGTGCTGGAGAGCCGGGCCTTGTTGGACGAGGGCAATGGTTGGGTCAGTGAAGAGGGGGCGCGTGAAGTGGTCGATAAGCTCAAGCGGGCGGGCTTCAACGCCTACATCCCTTGTGTTTGGCACGGGCGGGGCACGACCTGGCCCAGCGAACTGACTTCCCCAGATGCCAAGACCGAGGAGTTGCTGAAGGCAGAGCCCGGTGTGGATCCGCTCGAACGTCTGATCGATCTGGCCCACGCGGAGGGCATTCAGGTCCATCCGTGGTTCTGCGTGGCGTATCGTGATCCCCGGTGGCCGCACCTGGAGCAGTTCGCGGAGGAAGGGACCCCCAAAGGCGCTTTCGAGATGCAGAATCCCGCCTTCCGCGCGTTTGTCAGCGATCTCATGTTGGAGGTGGTCCGGAAATACGACGTGGATGGCATCAACCTGGACTACATCCGCACCAAGGGCATGTCCAAGAGTCCCACTGCCAAACGCTTGTTCAAGCATCGATTCGGCGTTGAACTGGCGGATGCGTTGGCGGAGAAGCAGGAGAACGGCTGGATCAACGCCAATGTGCTGCAATGGCAGGCGGACGCGGTGGCCGAGGTCGTGCGGACAGTGGCCGAGAAGGGCAGGGCGATCAAGCCCCGGCTGGTGGTCAGTGTGGACGGGCATCCGGCGGCCCCCGGCTCCATGCCGTCGGCCCAGGGACGCAACGGCGCGGACTGGGTGAAGCGGGGCTGGGTGGATGTGCTCTATCGCATGGACTACTCCCGCCACCTGTCGTGGGGGAAGGAGAACAAGGTCCGCCAATGGCTCGCGAAGCCCGAAGCGGTGGTTACCATCGTCGGCAACTACGAGCGCACGCCAGAGAAGCGCGTGGTTCCCCGCGAGGCCAAGTTGGTGGCGGATCTCATGGGGTTCTGTCAGCGGCGCGACCTCGGCAATGGCGTCTCGCTCTACCTCCTCAGCATGCTCGACGAAGCCCAGATCGAGGCGCTCCGCACGGGGCCCTTCCGCGAACCCGCCCGCCCCCACTGGGGCAAGTGGTAGGGAAGGGCGGGGCCAGCCCCGGAACCCCGCCGGGGAGACGTGTCTCCCCGGACCCCTCGATGCAGCCTTGCGGTGTGCGTCGTCGCTTCGCGACACTCGCACTCCGCAAGGCGACTGCCGTTGCTCGCGCACCGATGCTGGGGTCCGCAGTTGGCAGCGATCTGGGTGGCGCAGAAGCCCGCGCGGGGCCAGCCCCGGGTACCCCGGGAATGCCTTGCTCGTGCACCATACGCCACGCGTCCGATCCGACCGATCCGACCGATTCGTCCGATGGGACGCCCAGTCACGCCCCCAACCAGCGCCCGAACCCAGTCTCTACCAAGGTAGAAGCGGCGTCTCGCCGCTTTGTTCCCACGCCCATTGCGGCAAGTCCACGTTCCTACCTTCATCCCAGCCTCTGCGTCGGTGCCTCCCCGTTCCCTTCGCTTCCTGCCCAAGCGAGAACTGCCGGATCAGTGCTGGCGCGCGAAG
>JABGQJ010000977.1 GCA_018648945.1 Victivallales bacterium | reverse complement strand
CCTTCGAAGTCGTCCACCAAGCTGCCTAGGCCCACCCGGCGGAGGGTTTTGCCCATCTTCTCCAGCTTGTCGGGAATCAACAGGCGGCGGGCGGCATCCTTGCCGTAGCCACCGGGCTGGCTGAGTCCCGACACGGCTCGCTGCGTGCCGACGGAGAGCGCTTCTTTGAGGCCTTTGGCCACTGTCGCCGAGTCCAGCGCCCCACCGCCAAGCAGTCCGCCTAACGCCGAGACCATCCCGGAGTCCATGTTCTGGCACCCCACCCCAAGCATCAACGCCATCGCCAGACAAAGTCTTGTTTTCATCGTGCGTTTCCTTTCCGAGTCCATGGCCCGAACACATCCGACAGTCGAGTATACACCATGCCCGACCCACTGCCTCTCCGCAAGTTCCCCGGTGCGGGTGCGGGGGCTTGCAGGAACGTAGATAAAGGGCCGGGCCGGACCCGCACCCCGTTTGCGGCGAGCTGTCCTCCCGGACCCGACGAGAAGGCCCGTAGCGGGGCTTGAGCGGGTGTTTGCTTCCCACGCGAGAAGTGGCACTGTACGGGCATGGTGCGGCTTGGGACCGTTCACGATTCGCCACGCAGTCGGGGAACGTCCACCATGGCCATAGCCAGGGAACGAAAGGAGAAGGCGATGGGATGGCTGAGAGCATGGCTGGGAATGGTGGTGCTGGTTGGGTCTGCCATGGCCCAGGAAGAGAAGCCGAAGGGCCCCTCGGAGCGTGAGAAACTGGTTGCTGGGATCACGGCGTTCGCCTGTGACCTCTATGGCGAGTTGCGCAAGCAGGAGGGCAACCTGTTCCTATCCCCCTTCGCCGTTTCCACCGCTGGCGGCATGCTGACGGTTGGTGCGGCTGGCAAGTCGGAGGCGGAACTGCGCAAGACATTCCATTTCCCGGAGCGGGACACGCTTCTGGCCACCTGGCCCAAACTGCGCAAGCGGCTCGGCAAGGCAGTCGGCGGCGGCATGACCCTCCGTTTTGCCAATGCCGCCTGCGTTGAGAAGACCGAGCCGGTGACGCCTGCCTACCAAAAGACGTTGGCGGATGTGTTCCGGCTCCCCTGGTACCCCATGGACTTCCGGAATGACCCGGATGGCTCGGTTCGGAAGATCAATGCGTGGGCGGCGCGGAAGACGAACCAGGAGGGAATGGACATTCTGCGGCCGGGGGACATTGATCGAGAGGTCACCAAGTTGGTGCTGCTCAACGCGTCCTACTTCAAAGGTACCTGGGCGGATGCATTCCCCCAAAGAAGCACGCGTCCGCGCACGTTCCATCTTGACGGGGAACGCGAGACCAAGGTCGCTACCATGCGCCGGGAAGTGGAGCAGCGGATTGCCGACCGCGAACTGCTCACCGTGGTTCCCCTGGCGTATCGGAGCAGCTCGATTGAGATGGTCCTGCTGGTGCCCAAGGAGATCGATGGGTTGGCAAAGGTCGAGCAGGAACTGAGCGCCGAGAAACTGACCGAATGGATGGTCAGGGACGACGGGTGGCGGGACGTGAAGCTCAAACTGTACCTACCCAAGCTGGCCTACGAGTCCCGCTTTGACCTCCTTGCTGCAATCTCGCAGTTGGGCGTGAAGGACGTGCTCTCCACACACACGGCCGATCTCTCGCCCATGTTTGGTCCGGAGTCATTGCAGGTGTCCGATCCTCCCTTCCTTGCCATGTTCGTCCATGCCAGCGGTATTCGGGTGTTCGAGGAAGGGACGGTGGCCTGGAGCAAGACGGCAGAGAGGATTGACTGGGGTGGCGAACTACCCCAGAAGGACCTCACCATCCGGGCCGACCGCCCCTTCCTGTTCCTGATCCGCGAACGCAAGACGGGGCTGATTCTCTACCTCGGCCGCGTGGTCGATCCCAGTCAGCAGTAGGCGGGGAGTCGCGAGCACAAGACACGAACACCGAACATCGAACGCCGAACGGGGAATGGGGAGCGGGGAGTGGGGAGTGGGGAAGAGGTGCATGGGTCAGGCGGGGGAGGGGAGGATGTGGAAGACCCGGGTTTCGCCGAGACGGAGGTCCAGGTCGAAGCTGGCAGCGCAACCGAAGGTCTCGCCATTGTGGACGTCTGTCGCCTGCGCCGGGGTGGGCAGGCGGATGGTCTTGGGACCGGGCGTGCACGCGGTGATCGACAGGGCCTGTCCGTCCGTGTAGACCACGTCGCCCGCAGCGCAGTAAAGATGCACGCCCGCTGCCTCCGCGATGTTGGCGAACAGCTGCGCGGGCAACGTCAGGCCGCCGATGAAGATGCTGCGGAAGCCGTCGGCCTGTTTGGTAGCCATGGCCGGTTCGCCTGTGTCGGCGTAGTGTCCGAAGATGTTGGCGTCGGCATCCTGGACTGTGAAAAGTGGGAGGAGTTCCTTGCGTGGCGGGTAGGTCATTTGCCGGAACTGGAACTTCTCGTCGCGGCTCTCCCAGTTCGCGATGACATCGTCTGGGGCGATGACCGTCGATTCCGGGAGTCCCGCGCAGAGCGGGTGGCCAGGAACCGCGCGCATGGCCGGTGAACGGTCGCCGTCACGTTCGACCACGTCGATACCGGTAAGCTGGGCCATGTGCTGGGCGCCATACGCGTCTGTGGGGTGCTCTGCGTCGGGCACGAGAACCCCGGGGGCGTAGAACCAAAGCGCGGTGGCCCCATCCTCGCGTAGCTGGTGCCGGATGGTCGTGCGGTCGG
>JABGQJ010000976.1 GCA_018648945.1 Victivallales bacterium | reverse complement strand
AGCCTGGCCTTCGCTCGCACGGACAAGAGAGCGCTCGTGCCGCTTTCGTTGAGTGTGCTGGACTGGTACGGCCAGAACGCGCCCGACAAACTGCCGAAGGTCCGCGACACGTTGCGTGCCATGGCCTTGCCGGAATCGCTGGCCCAGGCAGTGAAGGTCTATGGCGGCATCACGGACAACGTGAATCTACTGCGCAACCCCCGCTTCGAGGAGACCGGTCCGAACACGCGCCAGAAAGGCGCGAAGGCCGACTGGGATCACGCCGGAGCACCCAAAGCGTGGAGTGTCTATATCCGCCCGCCTTGGAAGCTCGGGCTGCCGCTGTCAAAGACATCTGTTCGGGAGGGCGCGGGGCGCAACGGGTCGACGGCGGCCGTGTTCTCGGCAGGAACGGGGGGAGTCTTCATTTCCTCCATCCCGGTGAAGCCGGGAGCGGTCTATCTCGGCTCGGTGTGGATGCGTGCGAGTGAGCCGGAAGCCGCGGCCAAGACGGGCTTCGCGCTCAAGTTCCGGGATGGCGCCGGCAAGCTGATGCAGAGAGATGCCAACAAGCGCGTGCAGTACGAGGAGACGCACGGCATTGCGACGAGCGAGTGGCAGCGACTGGCCGCCTCCGTCGTGGTACCGAGGACCGCGCGATCGCTCTGCGTGATGTTCGGGCCCGTGCGCACGGGGAAGGGCGAGGTGCTCTTTGATGATGCACGTTTGACCTTGGTCAAGGGAGGGCCCGAAGCGCTGCCGGACGCGGGCCCCAACGACTTCGAAAGCCTGCTTGCCGAAGGTGAGTTCCAGCAACGGGCGAGAGGACACCTGTCAGGCGCAAACGTCCAGAAGGCCCCGGGCGATGATGGCGGAAACGTGTTGGTGTTCACCGCTGGATCACGCGACGCCAACAGCTATGTCAAGATCGCCGGCGGCTCTGACACCTACGATCTCACCAGAGCCGTGACCGTGGAAGCCCGAGTATGGATCGACCCAGAGCACGGGAAGGACACGATGGAAATTGCAGGCAATCCCTTCATGGACCACGGCAAGGGGTTCAGGCTCTATCTCGATAAGGCGGGGGTACACTTCATCTCCGGCTCAGGAATGCCCAGAGAAACCGCGAAGCGCTGGGGCGCGCACAGCAGTCCCAAACACCCGATCAAGCCCGGGCAGTGGCACCATGTGGCCGGCACGTACGACGGGTCGGTGTTCCGGGTCTATGTCGATGGCAAGTTGTCTGGCGCGAGCGACCCCGGCTTGGCCCTGACCGAGGGCCAACCGGATATCGGCATTGGGAGCTTCCGCTACGGTTTGGTCCTGGGCTTCACAGGCCGGATCGACGGCGTGGACATCCACGGCAGAGCCTTGTCCGAGGCCGAGATCGCGCAGCGGGCCACCAACGGGCACTGATCGAAGTAAATCAGGGAGCAGAACATGAAAATCGGTGTGAGCTCGTACTGCTACGAACGCCTGACGAAGACAGGCGCGATGTCCATGAAGGACACCATCTCGAAGGCCAAGGAACAGGGCTTCGATGTCATCGAGATGCTGGATATCTGGCGACAGGCCCCGGATTGTGACGCGCCGGAGAAGCTGGCGGAGGAGCTGCGCGAGGAAGCCGAGCGGGTGGGAATCGAGCTCAGCGCCTACACCGTGGCTGCCGACCTCCTGCGCGGCTCGGGCGGTGATGTCGCGGCGGAGGTCGAGCGCATCAAGCGCGCCGTGGATCTGGCGGCACGTCTGGGCGTCCCGTGCATGCGCCACGACGCGAGCCATGGCTTCCCGGCGGACTGGGAAGGGCTCAAGAGCTTCGACAGCGTGCTGCCACGCCTGCGCGGATGCCTGCCGCGAAATCACCGAGTATGCCGCTGACAGGGGGATCAAGACCATGGTCGAGAACCACGGTCGATTCTGCCAGGACAGCCGACGGGTTGAGAAGCTGGTGACCGCGGTCGATCACCCGAACTTCGGCGTCCTGATCGACATGGGCAACTTCGTCTGCGTCGACGAGGACAATGCGGTCGCGGTCGGACGCCTCGCTCCGTATGCCTTCCACTGTCACATCAAGGATTTCCACCTCAAGCCGGGCACGGATATGTTCCCCGGCACAGGCTGGAACGTCTCGCGCGGAGGCAACTTCTGGCGCGGTGCCATCATCGGCCACGGCAACGTGCCGCTGTCTGCCTGCATCCGCGCTCTGAAGCAGTCGGGTTACGACGGCGTATTGGCCATCGAGTTCGAGGGGATGGAAGATCCTCTGACGGGGATCACGTTGGGCCAGGAGAGCCTACGAAAGCTCATCGATCTGGCCTGAAGCCCGCCGGCATGGTCGTGCTGCTAGCGAAGCTGCGCCGCCAACCGCCCAGCAGCCTGTCGTCCTGCATCGCGCCGCTTCCTGATGCAGATCGGCGGCCGGAACTCCCACGATTCCCGGGGCCTCCCCGGGGCCGACTGGGCGGACCTGCATATCTCCCCATTGCTCAGGCAGTCATCCCCGGAGCCCTCGCCGAGGGCGGGCTGGTGTGTGCGTGGGTTCCCGTCGCCCGTTCCGGGCTCCGCGCCCGGGGACGGGCGCATCTCCAGGCGTGGGATTGGCTCGGCCCTGGGAGCGCGGGCGGCCCGCCCGCATCTTCAGCCCGCGCAGAGGGTGGGAGGGGAAGAGGACGCTGGCTGGAAGTCGGCGCAAGCGGCAGCCCTGAGCCAATGACT
>JABGQJ010000975.1 GCA_018648945.1 Victivallales bacterium | reverse complement strand
CACCGTCTGGGCGACAGAATCCCCATCGACTTCTGGGCTACCCCTACCGCGACTCGCCTCCTGGAGGAGCATCTCGGCCAGAGTCGCGAGGAATTCCTGGACGAGTACGATGTGGACCTCCGCTACATCGACGGCCCATCCTACATCGGCCCGGAACTGGCTCCCGGAGAGGACATTTGGGGGGTAAGCCGAGCCGTGGTTAAAGCTGGCCCCGACGGCCGCTCGGAATCCTACAGCGAGGCCAGCGTAGCACCGTTAGAGGGTGCCCAATCCCCGGCAGACGTGGCAGCCTATGCCCATTGGCCGGAGCCGGACATGTTCGACTATGACGTCATCGAAGAGCAGTGCGACGCCGTGCTGGAGGGCGAGCGGATCGTGGTCTTCATGGGGGACAGGCTGAACCGGTTCGCCCAACTGAAGCCAGCCATGTATCTGCGTGGCACAGAGAACATCCTCCTCGATCTCGCGATCAACCAGGACATCGCCGAGAGCATTTTCCGGAAGATACGGGAATTCTACCTTGGGTACCTCGAGAGGATTTTGGCGGCGGCCAAGGGGAAGATCGACATCATTCTGACCGGCGACGATTTCGGTGCCCAGAACGGGTTGCTCCTCAGCGCCGACATGTGGCGAGGGTTCCTCAAGCCCGGCTTTGCCGACTATATCGGCCTGATCAAGCGAAACGGCGTAAAGGCCATGCACCATACCTGCGGCTCGGTTGTGGACATCATCCCGGACATGATCGAGTGTGGGCTCGACATCCTGCAGTCCATTCAGCCCGAAGCCAGCGGCATGTCATTGGGCAACCTGATGAAACAGTTCGGTCAGGACCTCTGCTTCCAGGGCGGCGTTTCCATCCAGAAGACCATGCCCTATGGATCGCAGGATGACATCAGGCACGAAATCCAGTCCCTGGCAGACATCGCCAAACAGAATGGCGGGTACATCTTCGGCACGTCCCACAACATCCAGGCAGACACCCCGGTTGAGAGCATACTGACGCTGATGGAATCCTACCTGGAATACGGCAGGATCTAGGGGGAGGCTCCATGGCGGCAGCCAGTACGCAGACGTTGGCGGTCGAAAGCGCGGAACCAGAACGCAAGGTGAGCAGATGAGCGAATACCAGTTCTACGAATTCGCGGCCCTCGACGGGCCTGTCGAGGGCGATGGGGCAGCCTATGCCAGGTCGGTCTCCTCGCGAGCGGAGATCACCTCCCGGCGGTGGCGAAACGTCTACAATTGGGGTGATTTCCGCGGCTCCGCCGAGCAGATGATGGAGTACTACGACGCCCATATCTACATGGCGAACTGGGGCAGCTTCCGCTTCATGCTGGCTTTCCAACCGGGTGCCCTGCCGTTGCGGAACCTGCAACCCTATCTGACCAATTGGTGGCTAGAAAGCACGGAGATTGGCGCGCGGACCGTCCTCAGTTGGTCCCTGGGAGATGCGGAAGGCAGCGGCGAATGGCTCGAAGGCAACGGAATCCTGGACCTCCTGCTGCCGATCCGCGAAGAACTGCTGAGAGGCGACTACCGCAGTCTGTACCTGGGTTGGCTCGCCCAGCAGAGCCACGAACCCGATGATGGAGAGGATGAGGCGCTGGCTACATTGGGCCCACCGATCCCGTTTGGGATGGCTGACTTGACCCCAGCTCAGACCGAACTGAGCGAAAGACTGGGGGTGGACGGCGATCTGCTCGCCGTGACCGAGGAACTGGTCGTCCCAGCCAGAGACCTGGCGGGAGAGCTGGCAGCGGCCATTAGCCGACTGGAGCCGGAAGAGATGGCTCAACTCCTGTTGAGAGTTGCCACCGGCGACGGCAGCCAGGTGTCCGGCGAGCTAAACGTATTGACGGCAGAAGCCGCGTCACCTGGGCAGGGCGTGAGGCAAGTGGTTGCGGAACTCCGCTCGGCAGCCTCGCTTCGCCGCGAGGAACGCCACCGCCTGGCACGCGAAGAGCACGAGCGGGAACAGCAAGAGAAGGAGGCCAGGCGCCGGGAGCGCTTGCAGAAGGTCATCGCCCGGGCAGAGTCGATCTGGTCGGAAGTAGTGGCCTTGGCTGACCGCCGGGTGGTATCCGCCTACGACGAGGCAGTCGTGATTCTTGAAGAACTGAAGGATGCCTGCGAGTTGGCCGGTCGGTCCGACGAATTCCAGGAACGGCTTGTGGCGTTCAGGAAGAGCTACCCCCGGCTGTCCGGTCTGAAGTCCCGGACCGAGCATCTGTTGGGCGCGGATCACACTGGATCTCGGCCAAGGCCCTGGGAGAGCGGGCAGCCAAGGGGGGCGTGAGCAAGCCATGGGTACCGATCAGCCGTGCGCCAGCATTGTGACCTTTCCTGGGCGGCAAGGGGCGACACTGAGCTTGATCGACCGCAGCCGGTTGGTCCCGGCGGAGCCCAGACCACAGGCTGCCTTGCTTGGCTGGCTCCCTCCCTTGGGGGCACGCGCCCAATCACCAGATGGGTGCGAACTCCTCTTTGTAGTACAGTTTGGCGCGCTCAAGAGCATCATCCGGTGACCGCCCATCCCAAGAGAACTCGAGGAGCTTCTGGAGCCCGGCCCAGCCGAAAGAGAGCGTGATCGTTCGGGCTGCCGCCCTCCTCGGGCAATGTCGCCGCCCTCCTCGGGCAATGTCGCCGCCCTCCTCGGGCAATGTCGCCGCCCTCCTCGGGCAATGTCGCCGCCCTCCT
>JABGQJ010000974.1 GCA_018648945.1 Victivallales bacterium | reverse complement strand
CGCCCCCATCGTCCGATCGGGCAATCTGGAGGTCATCGCGGCCACCGATGATGTAGACGGTTGAGCCAGCCAGGAAGGGGAACCCGTCGACCATCGGGAAGCTGGCCCGATACAGCCAGGTCTTCCCGCCATCATCGCTGGTGTAGGCCTTGACCAGCCAGGCCACCTGATCGGGGCGCTTGTCGTGCTCTAGCAGCGTTCCCACCAGCCGTCCACTTGGCAGGATCGCCAGTGACGGACAGTAGCCGATCTGATTGATGGGGTCGTCTGCCCGCCAGACGGTTGCGCATTCCCTCGCCAGGGCTCTGCCGGTTCCGGCCATCATTTCCCTGCGGGGCTGACCTGGAGGAATTGCTCGGCGGAGAAGGACAGGTAGCCGGGGAGCTTGTCGCCGGGCTTGACGTAGAGGTCGTCCAGGACGCCTGTCTTGGACTCGCGGGCGACGATCTTCCAGATGCCGGCTTCGCCGGGGCGGACGTCGATCCGCTTCTGGTCAACCTGCATGAGGCTGCAGTCGTACTCCGCCGCCACGCGGCCGGTGGGACTGAAGAGGGTTGCCGCGCCGGTTTCGCCGGGAGGCGTGGCGGCGAGCCAGAGCTTGAAGGACGGGAGTCCTTTGGGGACGGTGAAATACAGCGGGGAGACTGCGCCGAGGAAGTGGAGGCCCTTGTCCGTGACCCGTCCGTAGGCCGCCCACGCCGCGCCGTCGATCTGGACCGTGTAGAATGCGGGGCCCGCCTGGATATCCACCAGGAAGTAAGGAACGTCCACCTCGGGCAGGGGGGCGGGATCCTGGGAGTTGAGGGTGCCGCGCGAGAGTTCGTTGCCGTCGGGATCGTGGACATGGTACCATAGCAGGGAGCCATAGGTCCGTCTCATGCGGAAGTGCATGACTGCGGGCTCATCGCCGGTTGGCTTGACCACCAGCAACTGGGGACCACGGAGGACGAACGGCTGGGCGGGCTCGCGGTTGGGGACGTCCTTCGGCACCGTAACGGTCAGTTTCCCCTTGGGCAGTTTGGCCCGGTTGCGTCGGGACGGCGGTGCAACCGCCAGCGAGTCCTTGTGTTCCCCCATGAACGCGAGGAAGGGGGCATCCGCCATGTGGAAGATGGAGGCGGTCGGGTTCTTCAGGAAGTTGTATTGGCGCAGGTTCCAGTGCAGGATGGCCAGGTTCGTGCCGAGCGTGGCGAGTCGGGCCTTGGCAGCGGGATCGGTGATCTTGCCATCGGCGGCCTGGTAGAGCCGTTCCAGCTCTGGGAAGTTGGCGGCGTAGACCTCCTTCATGCGGCCGCTCGAGAGGTTGTAGGTCTCCTCTTCATGCGCGATGAAGTAGCGTTCGGTTTCGGCATCGAGCAGGCGGTAGAACCGCTTCATCTCCTCGCCACCCTTGCCGTAGGCCTTCTCGCAGAACTCGTCGAACACCGCGTCCACATCCGCATCGGGATCCCAATCCAGCTTGGCAAGCAGGTAGTTCATCAACGCGGCGTGTCCCCAGGCCGAGGTCCCGTACACGTAGACTCCCTTCATGCGGTGCTGCTTGAGCCGGGGGTAGAGGAACTTGAGGATCTTGGCACCCGGCGGATTCGGGGCGCCCGCGCCATTGTGGACACAGTTGGGCAGGTCGTAGTAGGCGATATTCTCGGTGACGGCGGTCCATTGGGGGGCCAACGCGTCCCACTGCTTCTGCAATTCCGGGCGGAACAGCGTGAACCCGTAGTCGAAGCTCGGCGCCCAGACCAGGAACACATTTGCGTGCAGGGGGATTGGCTTCTTGGGCGGATAGACGTATTGAGCGTACACGTAGCCCGCAAGAATGCGCTTTGGGTGGAACGCGGCGGTGCGTTTGGCGACTTCGTTGTAGAAGTGGATCACGGCGGGTGTGACCGAGAGCTTGCCGTGGGGGTCGTCCTCGTACATGGCTTCGCAGCGTTTGCAGGTGCACCAGCCGGCAGAATCGGACGGAGACAGTGAGAAGGTGCCGGCGGGGTGCGTGTCGAACCACGCGCCCGCGACTCTGGCGAACTCGTCGATCATGCCTTCGTTGGTCAGGCAGAGCTTGTAGCGACCAGAGGGCGTCATCCGCTTGCCGCCGGCTTCCGCGAACCAGTCGGGATGCGCGTCGAAGTGCTCTGGGGGAATGCTGCGCCGCCAGTTGTGGCCATGGCTGAGGGCCAGTTCCACGCCTAGCTTCTGGCGCGCCCACCAGGTCTTCACTACGGACTTGCGTTCCTGCGTGTAGGGTAGCCGCCGGTTGCGGAAGAAGGGCGCGGCCGTGGTATCGACGTCAGGTATGGACAGCGTTGCCTGCTTGGGCACGTAATCGCCATTCTCACCCGGCATCAGCCAGCGGATGCCCACATAGTCTTCGAGAAACGTGCTGACTCCGTTGCGGGTACCGTTGCTGACGCCGCCACCGGGAGCGCGTTCGTCCTTCCCCGTGTCGCGGCCGACGACAAACAGCACCTTGCCACGGGTGGCGATGCGGTACCCCTCCCAGGGTAGCTCTGCCGCCACGATCCCTGCTTGCCGCGCCGCTGGCGTGTCACCGATTGAGATCATGGCCGGGGTCGGCGCATTGACCACGGCCAGCTTGGCTCCGGTTGCCTGAGCCAGGTACTTCTGGAGATCCCGTACCGCCGCCTGGACGCTCGCCGGCGCGTCCTCGGCCAGGTGGATCACATAGGAGCTCTTGCCCGCCTCCA
>JABGQJ010000973.1 GCA_018648945.1 Victivallales bacterium | reverse complement strand
TATGTAGCGTGCCGGGTTGGGCATGTCAAGCTAGTTGTAGTGTGTTGTTTAGCCAGCACATCCGTCTGTGGAGTGTGATGGCCAACATGTCGGATGCCATGCCATGGGCGGCGGCCCCGCCTACTTCCTCGCGATCCAGGCGGCGAAGCAGAGGCGTCGCCAGTGGCACTCTACGCGGCGGAAGCCTGCGGACCGGAGGAGCTGGACGTTCCAGGCGGCAGCGACGGGGAAGAAAGACGCCTTCTAGGGCAAGGGCTTCGTAGGCGTGGGATACAACGCGCTGGCGGCGCTCGATGGGGACGAACTGGAGGGTGGGCACCGAGTGGGGGGGCGCACCGCGTGCGGCGATTTCCCGTCGTGTCGGACACGACTCCTTTCAGGCACTGTTGGGGAAATGGAGGGAGAGTACCTCGGTACTCTCCTTCCGGATGGGGGCAGTCGCGGCACACGGTGCCCCACCCATATCCAAGAGAGGTTCCAGTTCCCCTGCCATCGCCAAGGCAGCGCAACTCCGGGGATCTACCACGCAGAGGGGCCGAGGAGGAAGGCCACGTTGCGCGGCCGGGCCGCCAGCACTTCCGGAGGCGCGGGGGAATGTGTCGCTCCTGGAGCTCAGCGATCCGGGGGATGAGGCAACCCCGGGTTCGCACCCGGGGCTGTAATCCGTGCCTCTGCTGGATGCGGCATTCGGGCTCACGCTCCGACGCCCCATATTCAGTTTTGGCGCGCACACGGTCCGCGTATTCTTGATCGAGTTCGTGCTGTATGGTATGGTGTTTGGCATCACCTTGGCAGGACGCGTCTTACGTCGTGGGTGCCGAGACCGTCCCCAGACGGAAGCTGGGCAGGAGCGCTAACCGAATCATCGCTCCAGAACGCACGAGAGGAGAACACCATGTCGCGCCGACTCCACACTGCATGCCTGGGTTGCTGGCTGACCTGCCTGCTCGTGCAGGCCGACGGTGGCTTCCTGCCGCCGAAAGACTACTTGGGGGCGGACCTGAAGGAGCCGTCCCAACGGGCGATTCTGGTCCATCGGGACAGGCGGGAGTCGCTCCTTCTCTTCGTCGACTACGAGGGCGAGGCGAAGGAGTTCGCGTGGATCATCCCGACCCCGACGAAACCGAAGGTCAAGGTCTCTGACAGGGCCCTGTTCAAGGAGATCGCGAGCTACTTCCATTTGCGGCAGATAGTCGCCTTGCGAGAAGCGGGGAAAGGGGGGGTGGGCGGCGGCATGGGTGGCGGCATGGCTGGCGGCATGGGCGGGGAGGGCAGCCCAGACGAGGACCAGGTGATCGTCCATGCCCACAAGTTGATCGGCCGGTACGAAATCGCCGTCCTCACCGCCGAGGGTGAGGACGCCCTGCTGAGTTGGCTCGCAGAGCATGAGTACCGGGTAACCAAAGGGGCAGAGGGGATTCTCTCCCAGTACATCAGGGAGGGATGGTACTTCGTGGTGGCCAAGATCCGGACCGACACGCCCGCCAGGCAGAGCCTTCGCCCCCTCCGGCTCGATTTCACCACCAAGGAGCCCGTCTATCCCTTGCGCATCAGTGCGCTGAATGCGGGCCTCACCGACATCCGTCTCTATGCCCTGCGAGAGACCTGGCAGACTGATCGATCCATGAAGGAGGATCCCTACGGGGACACCTTCCACCTGCGACAGGACTTCAGACAAAGCTGCCCTGCCCTGGCCCGCGCGTTCCCCCACCTTCGCTGGAACGGCATGATCCTGAGCCGGATCAGGACCCTGCTTCCTCCCCAGGTAATGGCGCAATCGGATGATGGTCTGTGGCCGGTCGACTACACGGCGAAGCGCCGTGGGCCATGCCTCGTTCCGCAGGTCTGCGTGGCCCGGACGGTGGGCATTGCGCAGGCCCTAGTGTCGATGCGACGCGAGGAAAGCGAATGGGCAGCGAAGAGACTGCCTTACTACGGCTCCGCCCACCTGAAGTCGGAGGAACAGATGGCGCCCCACGCCGAAGCACTTTCCCGCCTTCCTATGAGGTATGCAGCACCCTTGCGCAAGCAGATGCTTGCCATCCTCACGAATGTCGAGGACAAGAAGCGGGGGGACCGCGCCAAACAAGAGCGCCTTGCGGCCCTGCGGCTACTCGTCCACATTCCGCCGCAGGATCACCCCGACACAATTGCCTACTTGGAGGCCGCCGTGCCGGACATGCCCATGGGATGGGCTGCCTACGACCAGCTTCACGAACTCGGGTCAGCCGTCAGCAGGCAGGCGCTGTTCCGGCTTGCCAGCCAGCGGAAGGCCTACTCGGCTGGAGTCGCCTATCGCTACGTGGGCAGTCTGGCGAAGAACGAGGTGACGGACAAGGAACGACGCCTGGCCTGCGGGCAGCTCTGGTTTCTGCAAGCGGAGGGTATCACCCGAGGAATTGTGATAGAGCAGGCATCCGAACTGCTGAGGGAATACACAGAGCAGGATCTCGGCAAGGACTGGAAAGCATGGGGAACATGGTTGAGGAAGCACCGTCCCGAATACTGGGAGAAGAGGAAGTAGGGAGCTTCCGGTGCACGGTCCTGGGTGGGCGAGGATGCCAGCTCTGGAGCGGTCGCGGCCTCGCGACCATCTTTGGGACGCATCGCCCCCCTCCGCCCTCACAAGCATTCCGTTGCGCGGCCGGGCCGCCAGCACTTCGGGAGGTGCGGGGGAATGCGTCGCTTCTCTGGAGCTCAGCAATC
>JABGQJ010000972.1 GCA_018648945.1 Victivallales bacterium | reverse complement strand
ATGCCCCGCCCCCGGCAAGCGGCCAGATTGGGGGTTCACCAGCAAGTCACGAAGGAGAGACAACGAGGGAATGGGAGCCCCCCCCGTAGAGTCCGGTCGCGACCGGGCCGTATGGGCGCCCAACGCGTCACACCGGCATGCCCGTGATGCATTGCACATTGCATCGCCCTGTCCGAGCTCTGTGCTCCACCGTGCCGTCCGCCGCGCGTTGTGGGGTGGGCTCTGCACCATTAGATTGCTGGGCTACAACACAACGCATCACGACAGCAAGGAAACTCCTATGAATCTGGGCATTGTCGGCCTGCCGCAAGCAGGCAAGAAAACGGTCTTCGAACTCCTCACCGGGCTGGTGGCCGAGAAGGCGCCGTCGAAGGACAACATTCGCTACGGCACGGCCGATGTGCGCGATCCCCGCATCGACCAGCTCACCGAGATGTACAACCCGAAGAAGACGAAGTACGCGGAGTTCGAGGTGGCGATGCCGCCCGATGTGCAGCCCAACTCGGCCCGCTCGGCGGACTGGCTGGAGCCGATCCGGCGTACCGATGCCCTGGTCGTCGTCGTGCGCGGGTTCGAGTCCGACTCGGTGTTCCACATCGAAGGCACGGTCGACCCGGCGCGGGACGTGGAGACCATCGCCAGCGAGTTCCTGCTCGCCGATCTGGATCTGGTCGAGAAGCGCCTTGAACGCATGGCCAAAGATAAAAGCGTCAAAGCCAGCGAGCTCGTTGCGCGCAAGCGCGAGCAGGGGCTGATCGAACGCTGCCGCGACCAGTTGGAGCAGGAAGAACCCCTGCGCAATCTGGAGTTTTCCGAAGAGGAGATGAAGCTGATCGGCAGCCTTCAGTTCCTCACGCTCAAACCCACGGTCATTGTCTTCAATGTGGAAGAAGATCTGAGCGCGGCCGCCGAGGAACTGGCCGAGGCAACGGCGAAGTTCGAGGGACAGGGGGCCACGGTGGTCTTCCTCTCCGGGGCCATCGAGCAAGAGCTGACCGCCCTGGACGACGAGGAACGCGAGGCTTTCATGGAGGATCTGGGGCTGACCGAGCCCGCCTCCCATCGACTCTCCCGTGCCGCCTACAACTGCCTGGGTCTGATGAGCTTCCTCACCGTCGGGCCGGACGAAGTGCGCGCCTGGCCGGTTGCCATCGGCGCCACCGCCCCCGAAGCGGCTGGACGCATTCACTCGGATCTGGAACGTGGCTTCATCCGCGCCGAGACCATTGCCTACGACGACTTTATCGCCGCCGGCAGTGAGCGCGCCGCTCGGGAAGCCAACGCCTACCGCCTGAACGGCAAGGACTACATTGTCCAGGACGGTGACATCCTGGAGATCCGCTCCGGCGTCTAGCCCGGATGATCCATGGCCGTCCAGACTGGCACGTCCACAGGCAACGGCTATGGTAGCGGGTTCCAACGTACTTGAACCATCCCATTGATCGATAAGGAGATACCCCAATGAAGATCGTACTCGCCTATTCCGGGGGACTCGATACCTCCGTCATTCTGACCTGGCTGCGGGAGCAGTACGATGCCGAAGTCGTCACCTTCTGCGCCGACCTGGGCCAGGAGGAAGAGCTTGACGGCCTGCACGAGAAGGCCTACGCCACCGGTGCGAGCAAGTCCTACATCGACGACCTCACCGAGGAGTTCGCGAAGGACTTCATCTTCCCCATGTTCCAGGCCAATGCCCTCTACGAGAGCCTCTACCTGCTCGGGACCTCCATTGCCCGGCCGCTGATCGCCAAACGCTTGGTGGAAATCGCCGTGGCCGAAGGCGCGGAGTACATCTGTCACGGGGCCACCGGCAAGGGCAACGACCAGATCCGCTTTGAGCTGACCGCCTACGCGCTCAAGCCCGACATCAAGGTCATCGCCCCCTGGCGCTCCTCCGACTGGACCTTCAAGGGCCGGAACGACCTGATCGCCTACGCCAAGGACCGGAAGATCCCGATCACGGTCTCCGCCGCCAAGCCCTACAGCATGGACCGCAATCTGCTGCACATCAGCTTCGAAGGCGGCGTCCTGGAAGACCCGTGGGTCGAGTCCCCCATCGAGACCCACGTGCTGACCACGCCGCTCGAACAGACTCCCGACGAGGCCGAATACGTGGTCGTCGAGTTCGAGAAGGGCCTGCCGGTCGCCGTCAACGGCGAGAAGCTCAGCCCCGCCAACCTGATGCGCAAGTTGAACAAGCTCGGCGGCAAGCACGGCGTCGGGCGGATCGACATCGTCGAAACCCGCTTCACCGGCATGAAGGACCGCGGCATCTACGAGACCCCCGGCGGCACCATCCTGCACCAGACCCACCGGGCGCTGGAGACCATCTGCATGGATCGCGAGACCATGCACCTGCGCGACCATCTCATCCCGCAGTATTCCACCATGGTGTACAACGGCTTCTGGTTCGCTCCCGAGCGCGAGTTCCTCCAAGCCGCAATCACCGAGAGCCAGAAGAACATCACCGGCGAGGTCCGCTGCAAGCTCTACAAGGGCGGCTGCCACATCGTCGGACGGCGCAGCCCCTACACGCTGTACGACCCCTCCGTTGTCACCTTCGAAGAGGGCGGCGACTACGACCAGGGCGATGCCACCGGCTTCATCAAGCTAAACGCCTTGCGCCTCCGCCTCCGGGCCATGGCCAACAAGGCCGAATAGCCCGACTGCATCCCGCTTCCCACACGCCCCGGCAGGCTCGCCTGGCGGGG
>JABGQJ010000971.1 GCA_018648945.1 Victivallales bacterium | reverse complement strand
ATGCGAGGTATACCTTCGTCGTGGGTGCCAAAGGACACGTCCCTGACCGGATGGTACCGAGAAGCCATGGAATCACTTGTTGGCCCACGGATGTACTGCAGCAAGGACTGAGGAACACATGACAACCGCAGACCCGATCAAGAATATCGCCCTCATCCTGCTATTCTTCGCCGCCAGCGTGAGCATGGGGCAGCAGAAGGGGGTGCAGAGACTAGAAGCGGCTCCGTTCCGCATCTACCACACGCCCAACTCCCCCAGCCGCATCCTTTACCAAGGGCAGGATCTGGTCACCGGGCTGTACTCCTACACGGCTGTGCGCCCCGGAGGGAAGGGCCGCTGGATTGAGGGCTTCAACTTCCGGCGGGACGAAGATGGCAAGCTCAAGATGCGACGACGGCAGGTCGAGGGCGGAATTGAGCTCAGTTGGGAGAATGAGCGCACCATCCGGGCCAAGGGGAAGCCCATGCACGGCCAAGTGGCAGGGCGCATGACGATCACCCTCACCGCCCAGGGAAATGAGATCGCGTTGCGTTGGCAGGGGTCCATCGAACCGGCCGAGGGTTTTGGAGAGATTGGCTTCTTCCTGCCTGAAAAGGCACTGCTTGACGCTGGCGTGGGGGAGTTGACCATCCGCACGCTGACCAAGGACAAACGCTCTGGGCCACTGCCTTGGACGGGTCCGGAGAAGGTCGGCTGCAGTCGCGTGGAGCGGATTGCCGTGAAGAATGCCGCGCGTTCCCTGGGCTGGTCGTTCTCAGGTGCGGATTTCAAGGGGGCTTACGGGGTACACTTCCAGGACCACCGGAAGAGCGACACCCACCCGGGCTGCTACAGAGTCGTCCTCAACTTCAACACAAAGCAGGGCAACACCCTCGACTACCGCGTCACACTGCGAGTTGCGGAACACCAGCCACGCCCGGCCCCAGCTGCAGAGACTGTGGGCGCTGGTGGCACGCTGAGCATGCCCGTGCTCCCCAAGCGCCCCGCCAGCATCTCTGTTCAAGTGGGCAAAGCACCCTTCGCTGTGGCCAAGAAAGCAGGTACACCTCTGCAAGGAACCGCCTCCGCAACGGGCGCACTGAAGGTGGAACGAGGGGCGAGCGTTCTGCTCGGCGACGACTACAACACGCTCACCGGCGGCACCAAACCAACTCGGGAGTCACAGGATCTCGGCAACGGGCGACAGCGCACGGTCCTTCGATACGAGACCAAGCGCGGCGTGTGCCTGAAGGAGATCGTTTCTTCCCCGACGGACGTTTGGGTCATGTGGCGCATCACGGCCAAGACAGCCATCCGAGGGGAAGTGGGCTGCTACCTCCCGGCCGCATCGCTTGCAGCTCCCTTCATCACCTACCGCCACACCAACCAGAGCATGGTGGCTGAGAGGGACGAACCAGAGTTCTCCAGCGCCTACTGCATTCTCAGCGGCGGCCCGGAGAAGATGCTCGATATCCAGTGCGGCTCCACCTCCAAGGGAGCGTGGATCTTCCAGGATTTCCGTGAGAGGGGCAAGCGGTACCGCCTGGTGACCACACCACGATTGCAGGCGGGGGACACGTGGTGCGGAGTGGTGCGGTTCGCCGTCAACAAGGCGAGCCGACCATGGCCTGAGATCGGGACGGACCTCGCGAGGGTGGAACGGGGAATCTCCGCAAGTTTGCTGCCTGACGCACCACGCGATGGGTTCACGGTCATCCCGTCACGCGCTGCCCGCTATGTGCTGCTGGGCCAACCAATCCAGGTGCGGCTGGCCTCCCTGAATCTGGACGGCGTGCCCCGCACGATCCGCTGTGACTGGCGCTTGCTGGACATGTGGAACCGTGTCCTGCACAGCGGCACAGAGCAGATCGAGGCGGCCAAGGCCCCCTTGACAGGTACCGCCTTTGGGATCGCAACCAGTGCCAGTGGCTGCTATCGAGTCGAGATGACCTGCACCAGTGGCAAGATAGTCCAGAAGCGCGAGCTCATCTTCACGGTGATCCCAGACATCCCCGACACGGGTGTCCGCCCGGAATCGGTCTTTGGCGCCGCCATCGCCGGGGGCGACTATATCGGTGAGCTCGCCCGCCGGATCGGGCTCAAATGGAACCGCTGCCACTGCGCCATCGGCGACACGCAGTGCGGCACCATCCTCCCCGAGCGTGGTGCCTACACGTGGGACGCGGTCGACAGAGCCTGCGAGTTCCACCAGAAGTTCGGCTTCTCCGCCCTGCATTCCATCAGCGAGGGCTGGCGTGCCAAATGGCTCAGCGAGCTGTGGAAGGCCGGCGATTTCGACGTCTATCTGAAGGCCTATATCGAGGAATACGTGCGTCCCCTGGCCGTGCGCTACAAAGGGCGCATCCGCTATTGGGAAGTCACCAACGAGCCCTACTACCAGTTCCGTGAGTGTCCGGAGAAATGGGTGCAGCTCATGCGCCGGACCTACGAGACACTGAAGGAGGTGGACCCCACGTGTACCGTCGTCGGCACCTGCGGTCCTCCGGGCAGCATGGGGTACGGTTGGTACCGGAAGACGTTCGCTCTCGGGGCGTTGGACTACCAGGACATGGTCTCCAGCCACCTGTACAACTTCGGCCCGTGGATCGGGAGCGGCATCGCCGTCGGTGTCCGCGGCTGGATCCATCGCATCCGGGAGACCATGCAGGAGAACGGCAAGGTACTGCCCATCTGGAACTCCGAGACCACCATCTCGCCTCCCGCCACCATGTAC
>JABGQJ010000970.1 GCA_018648945.1 Victivallales bacterium | reverse complement strand
CGGCCAAAGGGGGAGACCGCCCCCGTGTTCGACATTGCCAACGATGCGCAGGTGGACGATCTGGCGCGGCGGTTGCGCTGGCTCTACGGCCAGGGGGTGCGCATTCAGATGGTCTGCGTGGACGACTACACCGACCGGCGGGATCAGGAGTACGTCTGCAAGACCAAGGCCGAGGAAGCCCGTTTCGGCAGCGTGGGACGAGCCCACGGGATGCTGATGAAGCGGCTGTGGGACACGCTGGCCCCGACCTGTCCGGAGCTGAAGCTCTCGTTGGTCGCGGCCCCCTATTCGCTCCAGCACCTCGATGGCATCGTCACCAAGACTTCGGGCGAGAGCTACCTGCGGGACATGGCGGAGGCCATGCCGGACGAGGTGGCGGTGGTCTTCACGGGCGCGCGCATCGTCAGTCCCACGATCACCCGGCAGGACTGGCAGACCTATGCCAAGCTCATTCCCGGGCAACCGCTCTATCTCTGGGACAACTGCCAGGCCGATGCCCCGATCCCCAGCTACAAGGTGAACTTCTACCCGGAGATCGCCGAGGACAGTGCCTGGAGCCTGATGTACCAGAATTCCCATTTCATGGGCTGGCCGAGCACCTTGGCCGCCGCGATCACCGCCAACGACTGCATGTGGGATCTCAAGGACTACGAGGAACCCAAGGTCCATCCGGATGCCTGCCGCAAGGCGTTTGGCCCGGTGGACTACGCGGATGTCGTGACGGTGAACGAGGGCTTCCATGCCGGGCGGCGCCTGATGACTGCCGCAGTGCCCAATACCAAGCGTCTGGGGGAGATCGTGGGGCGCGTCTACCCCGCCCTGGAACGTCTTGAGGCAGCGGGCCTGCCCGGGAGCGTGCCGCGCCGGGACCTGTCCCGGGTCAGCGTGACGCAGGACGCGGTGCAACGGCTGGAAGCGATCCCCGCCATTCATGTGCCGAAGATTGCCAAGGCTCCCGTGCTGGATGGTCTGCTCGATGAACCGGCCTGGGGGAAGGCCGTGCAGTTGGGGGCGTTCCGCCCTGTGGCGTGGACCCCGGAGAAGCCGGACCCCGGGAAGCAGCAGCCAGCTGCTTGTCGCGTGATGATGACGGAGGATGCCCTCTACGTGGCGGCAGAGATGCGCCATGTGGGCACCGCGCTCAAGCTCCACGAGCATGTGGGCAAGCCCGATGCGAACATCTTCTTCAACTCCGATACCCTTGAGCTTTTCCTCTCGACCAACGCCGGGGCCAAGGGCTATGTTCACTTGGCCGTGGATCACACGAACAGCCGCTTCGACGAGCGCCGCCCGGATGGCGGGCCGAACTGGAACGGCAAGTGGGAAACCGCCGTGCACAAGGGCAACGACATCTGGACCGTGGAAGTGCGCATCCCCTTCAGCACCCTCGGGGCCACGCCCAAGGCCGGCACGGTCTGGCGCGCCAATGTCTGCCGTGCCTTCGGCCAGAAGGGCGAGCTGAGCTGCTGGTCGCCGATCTATGGCAAGTTCCACAATCCGCCCTTCTTCGGGCGGCTGACCTTCGACTGACACCGGGACACGATCATGCAGAGCACACGACAGTGGGTAGTGGGAATCGCGGCACTGGTTGGGTTGCTCGCGACGACAGGAGCGACGGAATACTTCGTTTCGCCAGCCGGCGATGACGCGCACGATGGCCTCGCAGCGGAGCCCGCCCGAGCCCTGCGTACCATCCAGGCTGGCGTGGATCGGCTGCAACCGGGGGACACGCTTCGCCTGCGGGCCGGCGTCTACCGCGAGCAGGTCGTCTTCTCGAAGAGCGGCACGACCGCCGCTCCCATTGTGGTCCGGCCCTACGGCGAGGAAGAGATCCTGGTCACGGGCTGCGAGCCGGTTTCTGGCTGGACGCTGCACGACCGAGACAAGGGCATCTGGCGCGCGCCCATGGCGTGGACCTTGGGGAAGGGGCGCAATCAGGTGTTTGCTGGCGGCGAAGTGCGGATTGAGGCCCGCCATCCGAATGTGCCGGACAAGGACTTGGGCATGTACGTGTCGGACCTGTCGCCGCTCTGGCCCACCTTCGGCAAGTTCGCGCTCGATAGCCCCAAGGAGTATCCGGGGCGGTTCGTGAGCAAGCACCTCGAAGGCGTGCCCGAGGACTACTGGCAGGGCGCCTGCTACTACGGCATCCACTATCAGGGTTGGGCCGCCCAGACCGGGATCGTGGAGAGCTCCAAGCCCGGCGAGATCACCGTCGGCGACCGCACCAAGACCTGGTGGTTTGGCACGTCCTACAGCGTGGGACACAAGGATGACTTGGGACGGGGCATGTTGGTCGGGCACATGAATGCCCTGGATCAGCCGGGCGAATGGCACTGGCAAGATGGCTATCTCTACCTGATGACCAAGGACGGTGCCAAGCCGAGCGGCGTGGAGGCCAAGCGGCGGCAACTCGCCTTCGATCTCAGCGGACGCGAACACATTCAGATCCGGGACCTGTCCATCACCGGCGCCTCGCTGCGCCTCCAGGACTCCGCCCACTGTCTGGTGGACCGCTGCCAGATGACCTACATCACCCACTACCGGCGGCACTACAACATTGGCCAGATCGAGGAGGGGAAGGACACCATCAAGTCCGGCGAGACCGGCATCTTCGTGGGGGGACACGACAACGTATTCACCAACTGCAGCGTGCGTTTCAGTGCCGGGGCCGGATTCTATGTGCGTGGTTACCATCACACGATCCACAACTGC
>JABGQJ010000097.1:10018-15993 GCA_018648945.1 Victivallales bacterium | reverse complement strand
CCCGACATCATCTCCAAGCCATGGAGCCCGCGAGCGGACAACGCTGTCGGTGGCAAGAACTTCGTCCTGTTTCTTGAGAACATGGGGAAGGTGTAGCCTGGGTTATCCATGCGAATCTACTACGAACACGCATTGCACTGCGTCTCAATCCGTTGCGCCAGAACGCCGAGCTTGACGTATCCCGATACGCCTGCGCCCGACAACCTGGCCCAACGGTCTCATCCACAGCACACTACACATTCTCGCAACGAAGCGCACGAATAGCCCAGGCTAGCACAATGAAAGCACTCATGAAGATGGCCGAGGGTCCAGGCCACCTGGAATTCCGCGACATCCCGATGCCCGAGATCGGGGACGGTGACCTTCTCCTGAAGGTCTCGTGTTGCGGCGTCTGCGGCAGCGACCTGCACATCGAGGACTGGGTGCATCCCTGCGATCCCCCGGTGGTCCTCGGCCACGAGTTCGCAGGCGTGGTCGCTGCCATGGGCAGGAAGGTCACGGGCTTCGCCGAGGGTGACACGGTGGCCTTCCGGCGAGGCTGGTCTCCCTACCCCGGCACCCAGTCCAACGGCGGCTTTGAGGAATACATGCGCGCCCCGGCGACCTGCATGTGGAAGACGCCGGCGGGCATCACGCAGGCCGAGGCGAGCCAGTTCGAGACGCTCGTGACCCCGGCCCGAGCGGTGCGCGACATGGGCAAGGTCAAGCCCGGCGACCGCGTGGTGGTTACCGGCGCGGGGATGATCGGCCTGGGGGCGGTGGCCATCGCCGCGATCGAGGGCGCCGAGGTCCGGGCGATGGGCACGGAGCGCGACCTGGCCGAACGACTCCCGATCGCGACTCAAGTGGGTGCCGCGCGCACGCTGGTCTTCGGCGACCAGGCGCTGTCCGAGATCGCCGAGTGGGCGCCACGCGTCTGGATCGAAGCCTCCGGTGCGGCAGCGGCGGTTGAGGGAGCTTCGAACGTGGTCGCCAAGGGCGGCACCATCGTCTCACCGGGCCTTGGCAGTGGGCCGTGGAACGTGAACGTCGGGCGGATGAGCTTCAACAGCATCTCGCTGCTGGGCATGTGGGGCGGCAACATCGCTCACTTGGATGACATCGCCCGTTGGATGCAGGAGGGGCGGCTCGACATCAAGCCGATGCTGCAGTCCATGCCTCTCAGCGAGTGGCGCGAAGCGTTCGACATGCTGCGCCGCCAGGAAGGCGTCAAGGTCGTCCTCGTGCCTTGAGCATGGGGAGGAACGCGGGACTGACATGCCCCCGTAGCTGACCATGGCATTGGTCGCCGTCGCGCCAATGCAGTATGGTTGGTGGTCGGATATTTCCCCTGTCCATCGAAGACGGATCTATGCCTGCAAAGCACGTCACTGTCGTGGTGAATCCCCGCTCGGGCACGCGTCGAGGCCTGGCGGTGCTCGAAGAGGTGAAGCCCGTCTTCGCTGCGGCTGGGGCCGAACTGCGCGTGCGGGTGACAACGCATGCCGGACATGCGGCGGAGCTGGCCAGAACGCTCGATCTTGACGGTTGCGACGGCTTCTGCCTGATCGGAGGAGACGGGACTCTCCACGAGGTGGTGGGCGGCCTGATGGCGCGGGAGGCCCCCATGGCCGTGCCCATCGGGATCATCCCCGGAGGCACCGGGGATTCCGTGGCTCAGCATTTCGACTGCCTGGATCCAATCGAAGCGGCCCGACGCATTGTCGCCGGCAAGACGCAGCCGTTGGATGCTGTCCGCGTGCAGATGGGCGAAGACCTGGCCCATTGCGTCAATATCGCGGGGTGGGGGGCGATGGTTGACATCAACCGGACGGCGGAACGGCTGCGGGTCCTGGGGCCGCCACGGTACGCAATGGCGGCCCTCGCCCACATCCTGCGGGCCAGACGGCGACGGGCAAGACTGGTTCTGGATGGCCGCGTCCTGGAGGACGCGTTCCTGCTCGTCGCGGTCTGCAATACCCAGTACACCGGGAAGGGGATGTGGCTGGCCCCGATGGCCGACTCCACCGACGGCAAGCTGGATGTGGTCCTGGTGCGCCGGGCGACCCGCCTGCAGATGCTGCAGTTGTTCCGGAAGGTCTTCGATGGATCCCACGTCTCGTTGCCTTGCGTGGAACACCACCGGGTGGAGTCGTTCAGCATGGAGTCCGACCGTGCCGACTGCCTCAACCTCGATGGCGAGCTGAAAGGCAGCACGCCGGTGTCGCTGGACGTTATCCCCGCTGCCCTGAGGATCTTTGTCTGACCGATGGCATGAGAGGTGAAAGGCGATGGCGTGGGGCCGTCCTGTCCTCGCTGCGCGGGCCGCAGTCCTTTAGGGAAACAGGGAATGGCATGACGGCAGTATGGAGCAGCCGTTGGCGGGAACCACGGCATGTTGGCTGGCCAATGTGGCAGGCATCTGAGGCTGTCTGTCAACTTCCCGTGCTGCGTTCCGGTTGTCATCCGAGCGCGCCAGCACGGACCGGGGAAACCGGAGCAAGAAGGATGCTCCGGGACTTGGGAACCCACTCAAGGCCCAGTAATCCCCTGCAAGGCACCAGTCCAATGTGGGAGGCGCACCGCGTGCGGCGATCTTCCGGTGGCAGTGGCGGCTTGGTCCGATCCATGCAGAGCTATCGGCCGGAGTCGAGCTGGCGATAGCCGAAGAGCGGGGATCCTGCCGGATCGGGGGGAATTCCCTTGGCCAGGCGCTTGTGTTTGGCGCGGGCGCGGCCGAAGAGCGAGGCGACTACCTCCGGCACGCGCGACAGAAATCCCGTATCTGGCTTCTCCACTGCCCCCCTTGAGAACTACGGTGGAGCCGTGTTTACAGACGATCAAGGCCGTCCTACTCGTCTCACACGTCCCGCCGTCTGGCCCTACGCCCCCCCCACCGGATCGCCGCTCCGGAAACACGGGACGCATCAGCAGCGGCAGATGCGTCAGGCGGGCCAGATTCATCAGAATGGCACAGTTGTGTCTAACGGGGCCCTGCTTGCCTGGCTTCGGGCAACTGGTGCTCGACCGTCTCTCGCAGCAGCGCCAGTTTCTCCCGCAAAGAGTATGGCGTATACACGTAGTCCTGCTCGAACTGGAAGCCGAGGCGGGAATCGCGCGTGGCGGCAACCAGCGACTGCTCCGTGCGGACGATCTCTCCACGGAGGATCTCCTCCATCCGGTCGAGGTACCCCCCCGCCTGATCGGGGTCTTCCTCAGCAACGAGACACATCCGGAGATCCTCGAACGAGAGGATTGCGCGGTTGCTCTGCATCATGCGCTGCAGTTGCTCGGCGACGACCACTTCCCGCATTGCCTCCAACCGCTTCGTGGGCGGACTCCGCAACGCCATCGCCCGGTACAGCACCAGGCCCTTCTCCATCTCCGCAATGGCTCGCCCAAGGTACTTGAGGAAGACCGGTAGCACGGGGGTGTCCGCATCGGCCTGGACTCCGGACGCCGTCCTGGCGTAGGCTTCGGCCCGGTTTGTCCGGTTCGTGAAGTCTGGGCAGAACACCAGATAGAAGACCGTGAAGGGCCAGTACGGAACCAGGCCGCCGCCGAGGTAGCCCATGCGCTGCTCATGGTTGCTCCAGGAGTAATGGAACGTAGCCGTTCTCGCTGGCGGCTCGGTGAAGAAGAGCGGATTGCCGACCGCGCTGTTCGTACCCATTCTCGGCCCCGTGTCGGGGACCAGGCGGATGGCTTCACTGAAGTGCTCCCAGGCTTCGAGGGCATGCTCCTCCGAGTTCGCCCCGAATATGCGGGACGCGATCCCGCGGAGGAGGTCTTCGAGCGGCGGCGCGTCGCTCCAGCATGTCCACGCCCGCAGTTGTGCCACCCAGTTGGGTTTGTAGCCGCTGCTCCAGCTTTCGAGCGTGCCATCCACGCCGTACTGCTCCAGTGCTTGGTACCGTCTGTACCATTGATGCGGGAAGGGGAGATAGGGGACCGTGCCGAACTGCCACGAGGCGAACGAATCCGCCTTGCAGTAGACCTTCATGCCTCTCTCGCGGGCGACCTTGATCTGTGCGTCAGTCACTTCGGCAGGGCCGACCTGGTTCAGGGAATAGTCCCGCAGGAACCCTTCCATTCCGTCGATCTTGAAGCTCTTGCCGTTTTCCCAGGTGAGTAGGGGGATCGTGTCCGCCGGGAGCTGCTCGATGAAATACTGCTTCATGGCCGCGTTCCGGGGCCGGAAGTCGATGTTGTACTCCCACGGCAGGATCTCGATCTCGGGATTGACCCGATGGCACTCCTCGGCCACGATGCCGACCCCGCGACTCCACTTCCGCGCCCAATCGCGCAGGTATTCCTCGTTGCCCCCGTGGCCACCGCCCCACTTCCCGTACCAGAAACCCTCGGTTAGCAGGACGTACCCTCGGATGTCCGGGAACTGCCGAACGATGTCACGCACCAGTTCGCGCAGGCCTTCCTCGCTTTCGGGGGTGTCCAGGTACTGGTAGACGATGGGGGCGTAGACCTTGATGCCGTACCGGGCCGCGCGGTCGATCAGATCCCGGACCTGTGCCGGGTCCTGCTGGCGGACCCGGAGCAGCAGGCGGGCGTAGAAGTCGGTCGAAGTCTCCGCAGTCGTGCGGTCGCCGTTCGGGTTGGCGTATACCGACGCAAAGACTCCGTCGAAGCCGTCGTGAGCCAAGTGCGAGAGCACGGTGTCAGGCCACTCCATCCATCCCATCCAGGAGAGGACCATGCGCGTGTCGTAGAGGCTGTGCCGGACCGTTGCGAGATGGGCGGGCAGGAAGGGAGCCTGCCGCAAATTCATCCGCGCTTCGAGGTTGTAGAGTCCGTGCATGGCCCCACACTCGTCGAGTCCACACACCACCACCCGTCCGGGACGGGCCGTGATCTCGTAGTCCTTGGGGCCGCGGAGCGACGCCCCGCACCCGGGGAGGTGCTCCCGGGGCCCAACGACAATACAGTGATCCAGCGTCTCCCAATCGGCGAGAGAGTCCCGGGCATCGATCCCGACGCTCACGTTCATGGACGTATCGAGGTAGTCCTGGAAATCCCGCGCAGCGTGCTCAAGAACGGGCCAAGTTCCGGCCGGAATGATCAAGCTCCAACCCTCTGCGGGCACCACTATCTCGCAGCTCGACGGACACGCCTCCGGGTCACGACCAGGCAGATGCACGGGGTCGTTCGACAGGCGCCGGTGGTATGCATACGACTCCTCCGGTGGGAGCTGCTGCGCAACGTGTCGTGAGAACTCCTCAGCGGTTATGCCTGCGGAAGGGGCGAGATCGACGTTCATCTCTGTCTCCTTTGACCGGCTGCCCGGGGCGGGGCTGCCTTGTCGAGGCCGGTCCAGGGCGCGGGCTCGTCGAGCCAGCGCCTACTTGGGATCGGGATCAACGAAATCCGCTTAACCTATAGCTAGGTAGATGAATGATCCATACGGTGACCTCTGAACGGTGGCCTCTGAGTTCCACTTCTGCTTCCCAGGCGCAGTTGCGTCATCTCCGAGCTGCAACCCCTGCTGCCGGAACAGGAGGCACCCGCGCCTTCCTGTCACCCGGTGCGCCTCCCCCATTGGTCTGGGGCTTTGCATGGGACTAGCGGGACTTTTCCTGCCCGCCAAGCCTGCCTTACGGAGTTGGGCGGGTGGCTACTTCGCCGCCGGGGCGGGGCCGAAACAGGTGGCGAAGAGCCGACCGCGTTTGTCCGTACCAATGAAGTCGAACTGGGCGGCGAAGTAGGGCTTACCGTTCTCCCAGTAGTCGCCGGTGCGAGCCTTGGCGATGGTGGTGGTTGCCGACCAGGTGGCACCGGCGGCGACTTCCGGGCGGTGCCAGCGCATCACGCCGGGCTCGCAGGCGGGAGGCAGGGAGAGGGTGAGGATGCCGTCGGCCAAGGCGGCTGCCGTCGTGTTCTCCAACGTGAAGGTGACCTTCCCGGTCTTCGGGTCGAGCGCCAGCGATGCCTTCAGACCAGGGAACTTGACGCTTGTCCCGTCCTTGCCGACCGCGTCGATA
>JABGQJ010000097.1:0-9920 GCA_018648945.1 Victivallales bacterium | reverse complement strand
TGATGTAGGTCTTGCCATCGACTTGCCGCAGCTTGCAGGCCACGCCATCGACCTTGGCCGAACGGACGGTTGCGGAAGCGAAGACGAGGGTCAGCGGGATGTCATTGCCGAGGTCGAAGGCGGCGGGGCGCGCCAATTCGTAGGTGCCGGGCTTCCGGGTCTTCACCTTCGTGTCATGCCGCTGCTTGTTGTAGGCAGTCCATTCGGTCTGGGTGCAGTGCCAGAAATCGTCCCAGTCGCGCAGCTTGCCCATCAACTCACCCAGCTTCTCCAGTTCCGGCCCTTTCTGCCAGGGGTGGACGCCCAGGAAGATGCAGTCCGACTTCTTGCGGTAGTTCTTTCCCCACTTGCGGAACTTGTCCATGTTGGCCCAAAACTTCTCGGCATTGACCTGGCGGTCGCCGGGGACGACCTGCAGACCGGTGGAGACGACGCCTTTGGGCATGAATGGGTTGTTCGTCACGAAGTTCGAATAGACGGAGTGGAGGTAGCCCGTGCGCAGAACCGCCTCGGTCACCCCCTGGATCACTTCGGGCCGATCCCTGGCCTGGTACTGGCCGTAGGGGAAGGCCAGGGAGTTCATGGGTGTGTCGGTCAAGCGCTCCAACTCAATGCGGTTGGCCATGAGCTGGTAGAACACGTCGTTGGCGGGCAGTTCCGGAAGCTTGGGATGGGACACGCTGTGCCCGCCGACGGAGCATTGGCCGCCCTCGGAGAGCTTCCGGGCCAGCGAGCCCTCGGGCTTGGCGGGCCTGCGGGAATTGAGGTAGAAGGTCCCCTTGATGCCGTTCTCCAGCATCTTGCGGCGGATGTTCAGCGCGTTGGGGTTGCTGTCGTCCCAACGGGTGGAGAGCCCCCACTTGTGGCCATTGTAGACTGGGGCCAGCGTCGGCTCCGACAAGGCACCAGCGGCCTCAACGACTACGGTCTGCCGGTAGGTCTCCGTGCTGCCGTACGCGAGCTTTGCCCCATCCTGTGCCATCGCCATCATTCCCCAGCCAAGGACCACTGTCGCCAACGCGATGCGTTGTGTCATATCGTTCTCCTGGGACCATCCTACGCAGAGCCCGGCCCCGTCGGTGCGGGACCCCGTATGGCTCGATAGAGTAATCCCGGCAACGCCAGACGCCAGCCCGCCAATCGGCGGAGCGCCCGCATCAGTCCTTCACGCGCTGGAAGCGCCTGGGTTTGTGGAAGAGGGTGGGGTTCTTTGTCCCCTTGGCGATGGCCTGCCGTAGTTCCTCGGTGGACGCTGCCTTCTTCGGCACCACTGTGCTGTTGAGCACGCGAACCGTGAGGGTATCCTCGACCACCGAGAAGCTGACGTATTGGTACACGCGCTCGTCATCGACCACTTCGCCTTGCGCCGTGCCGAACCAACGAAGCTGGATGATCTGCTGCTCACCCACCTTGCCAAGACAGGCACGGGCGAACAGGGCGTTCTTGTCCCCCGACGGGTAAGAGACCAGATACTCCGTCTCGCCCAGAGGCAGCACCAGCAGCCGCTCCTTCTCCTCTCTCCCCTGCCACACCCCAAGCACGGTCTTGTCGATCTTGATCTCCGGCTTGGCAACCAGCGGTACGGTGTAGTCGCAGCCAACGAACAACACACAGAGAACTGCAGTCGCGAGAAACTTCATCTGACTGTCTCCCTATCTGCCAGAGATCCCAGCCGACGGGTCAGGGGCGGACGATGATGCGGAAGCCGACGTTGTAGACGGGCTGCCAGGCGGGGTAGCGCCAACGGGAGGCGGAACGGGCGTGGCGGGCGGTGTCGTTCCAGGAGCCGCCACGCACGACCTTCTGGCCTGCGGCGTCAACGGCATCGGAGCGGGTCCATTCGGCGACGTTGCCATGGAGGTCGTGGAGACCCCAGGCGTTGGGGGTGTAGCGCCCAACTTCGGCGGTGAACTTGGTGCCGTCGTTGTAGCCAGTCTCGACCCGACCCCAACCCCAACGGCGGATGCGCTCGTCGGCAATGTTCATGGTCACGTTCTTCGGGTTGTACTGGCCGAAGGACCACTGGGTGTTCGTGCCGGCACGGCAGGCGTATTCCCACTCTTCCTCGCTGGGTAGATCAACCGTGCGACCGGTTCTGGCCGAGAGCCAGTCGCAGAACTTGCGGGCGCGGGCCCAGGAGATGCGGACCACGGGCTGTTGGGGGGCGTTGATCGCGTAACCGCGGGTGGTGCGGTCCTTGCCGCGACCGTCGATGTAGCCGCTATCGTGCTCGGGGTCGAAGCGGGCATACTGCTCGTTGGTGACCTCGAACTTGGCGAGATAGAACCAGTCGCTGACGGTGACTGCCCGCTCCCGGGACTCGTCGGGGTAGCCCCTGGCATCGCCCATCACGAACTGCCCGGCGGGGACCGGCACGAGGGGCATAGACACGCCGTCGCCGAGATCCAAGACGAGCTCCTCCTTGGCTAACGCCTTCTGCCGCTGCTTGGCGACCTCGGAGGTCCAGGGCCAGCCATCGGCGGTGGCGGTTTGCCCCTTGGACATGGCGCCGGTCGGTCGCTGGAAGGTGGCGACGGGAGGCGCGGGACGGATGTCCTCGTCGCGGTCGTCGAGGTTGGCGTAGAGACGTTTGTACTTGGCGCGACGGGCGACCTGTTCGTCGGCGGGCGGCTGATGGCTCTGGCGCCACGTGGGGGCGTAGGGGATGTTGAAGTCGATCCAGGTGTAGAGCCGCTGCCACTCCTCGTCGGTGAGTTTCACCCCATGATGGCCCTTCTTCAACATCTGCACCAACGAGGCGGTGTTGGCCGCGTAGGCGGCGGGCTTCATCATATGGTAATCGGACTCGTAGCCCGCGCGCCGAACGTAGCCATGCAACGCCAGGTAGGCCGGGGAGTAGCGGCCCTTGTAGTCCTTGCGAAGCTGCTTGGCGCGCAGGTCGATGCCCTTGCCCTCGCCATGGCACCCGACACAACGCCGGTCGAGCACGGGCTGCACGTCCTGATCAAAGCCGAAGCCACGGGTGGGGCCCAGCCAGGGGCGGATCTTCTCCGGGGCCTTTCGCGCTGCCAGATTGAGTTTGGGCGGGGCGAGGCGGTTCTGTTTTTCGTGACAGCCCACACAGGACTGCGTCTCACCGGGCATGACCGAGAACCACGAGCGCATGGTCTGCACCGCCTTGCCGTCCTTGTCCAGGGGCTGGACGAAGAGGGGCGTGTTGGCGGGGACATCGAAGAAGGCCGAGCCATCCTTTTCTACTGGGACCGTGCCAAGAATGCGCTTGACGTCCCAGCCGCCTTCGTAGGAGGAGGCGTAGGTGTCGCCATTGCCACCGTAACGGTAATGGTGGGAGCCGATGCGCAGGGACTTGACCAAGCCGCGCGGTACCCCAGCAAGCCCAGGACCACTGTAGACATCGGCCATGTAGACGGTGCCCGTCTTGCTGGCGAGATTCACGCGGGGGGGAATCACGGGTGGCCTGAAGCGTGGGCGGAGGGGAATGGGCGTGCCATAGGCACCGGTGATGATGGGCGTCACATTGTCGAACGCATCCACCAGGCATACCTGCCATGGCGACCACGGCCACTGCTTGTGGTTGACGAGGAAGTAGCGGCCCGCGCCCCGGTTCGTCTCCGGCTCGGCCAGGGGATAGGGTGCGGCGAAGCGAGGCCAAGACTCGCTGACCAGACCGTCCTCGATGATTGGCTCCACCTTGCGCCCGCGCCCGGGAATGCGCTGGACCACGCCCTCGGCCTCGTGCCGGCCCTTGGCCGGGTCGAGCAGGACGAGTTCGCCCATGCGCCCCACGCCATGGTGGCCCGAGACGATGCAGGAGACCATGGTCGGATGGCCGGGAATCGGGCGGGGCCAGTACATGGAGTTGGGCCAGTAGGAGTTACTGCCGTAGTACTCCATCTGGCCGGTGCCGTCGGGATTCGCGTGGAAGAGCAGACGGGTGAAGTAGTGGGGGATGTCGGTGTATTCCCAACGGGTGTAGAGCACCCGCCCGTTGTTGAGGACGCAGGGATTCCAGTCGTGATCCTGGTCGAAGGCGATGCGACGTTGGCCGGTGCCATCGGGGTTCATCACGTGCATGTTGCCCACATGCCAGCCGCCGGTGCAGGGCACAGCCTGTTCGCAGGCGGTGGAGACGAACATGATCTGCTCGTTCGGCAGGTAGCAGCCGTCGAAGTGCATCACGTGCGGGTCGTCCTGGCTGGCGATGGCGCGAAGCCCCGTGCCATCGGCCTTGACCTCGCTCAACTGGCGCCCGTTGGAGAAGAGGATGCGCGAGCCGTCGAAGTTGAGGTCCAGATCGCTCACGCGCCCCTGGTGGATGGCGGTCCACTTGCCTTCGGTGAACGGCTGGGAGAGATAGCCGATCTCGCCGCCGAGGGAGTTGGGGCCGCCCCAGTTGCTGGTGAAATGCGGACCGCCCTTGACCAGCAGCAGCTTGTCGAACGCGAGCAGCGGGCTGGCCAGCAGGATCTTCTGGCGGGCAGGTTGGGCCTTGGTGCGGAGTTCGAGGAAGGTTGGGAGTGCCGCGTTGGGATCTGCGCTCAGGGCGGGCCAGTGAGCCGCCATGGCTAGGCGAGAGGCCTGCAACGCCTTGGCATGTGCCTCGCCTGGGGCGTAGTCGTCGCCAAAGGTCCGCCGGAGGTCGGCGACCGCCAGGATCGCGGATTCGATGGCTCTGGCTTCCTTGGCGGCTTCCTGGACGGCGCAAAGCGCCCGGTAGCGTTCACGTGCGGCCAGCATGGTCGTTGGCGCGTTCTGTTTCGTGAAGGTGGCGAGCCACGGAGTGACTGCCTCACGGATTGCCGGCTCGAAGACAGTCAGATCCTCCCGCAACTGCTCGATGCGGCGCGCGGTGGCATCCACGTACTGGCCCAGCAGCATCTCCGGGGGCTGACCTGGGGTCCAGTCGCTCAGGAAGTAGGTGCGGCGGGACATGCCGTGCCGCTGGAACCGTAGCCAGGTCTCGTCCCACTGCTCCCAATCCATCTGCACTTGGCTGAGCGCGTCGGGGAACTCGGCACGCAGGCGGCTGAACAGCCCCTGCCGCCGGCTCCGGCGGGTATTGGCGTGACCCGCGTTGCGCTTGCCGGTGGCGGGCTGGGGCATGAACCAGAACGGGCAGGAGCCATCCGCGCGGACCGGTGCCTCGACCAGCACGTGGTAGTCCCCCGAGCCGCATTGCAGGTCGAAGGTCTGTTGATTCGGGCCGGCGATGCCGCGGCAACGCTTGGCACTGCGGTAGGGAGGGAAGCGAACCATGCCATCCCCCAGGCCGACACCGAGGTTGTAGGGTTTCTGCCGGTCGAAGCTGCCAGTGACCTCCGCAGTCCGGGCCAGGAACACGACTTGTCCCGGCTTCAGCGAGAACGTCTTGACAAGGTCGATGCTCTCACCATCCACAATCTCGGGTGCGGGGCGCCAGGACGCGCCCTTGATCGGCGATGTCTTCAGGTCGAACCGGTTGGTCCAGGCCAGCTTCTGCGCTTCGGGCGTACCGGCCTTGACCGGGCCCAGCACATACCAGCCGCCGAAGGTCACGCCGGAGCCCGCCACCAGCAGGCGATCGATCTTGGTCTCCCAGGCGAGCACGGCCTCGCGGGAGGCGACCATGGAATCCCACCAGTTGTCCTTCTTGATCAGTTCTGGCGAGCGGGAGATCGCCTTCAGGGCTTCGCGCATGGCTTTGCGCCGGGCCAGTTCGGCTGGATCGATGCGGATGATGTCGTCCTTTGCGCCATGGATCTCCAGCTCGATGCCGGCCGTCCAGCCCTGGGCTTGCGTGGTGCGGGCAGCATGTCCGGCCTTCAGGTTGTAGGTGCGCCAGATGCGGAACTGCACCCAATCGGCCTTAGCCAATGGCTTGCCGTCCTTCCCCTCAAACCAGGAGTGGCAGCCGCCCCGATCAGGGCCAATGACCTTGTCGCCCACAGTCAGATCCGCTGCCTCGGGGAAGGTTGGCTGTTTGCCGGGGTTCGCACCGTTGTTGGCAAAGCGGACCTCATAGTCCTGATTGGCCCGCGCATCGACGTTGAAGGTGAAGAAGCCCACCCGGTGGATCGGTTTCACCACGCCCAGATAGTAGGTGAAGACGGAGGGCTGACCAGAGATGCCAACCCGTCCGGAGCCCCCTCGTTCGCCAGTCTCTCCGTCGGCCAGCTCGGCGCGTGCACCGATGGCGCGCACGCCTTTCCGGGCCAGGAGATTGCGCGGGTGCCCAGCCTCGACCACCTCGGTGAAGGTGGAAAAGCCAGCGTCGTTGTTGGGCCAGGTCTCTAGCTGAGGAGCGCCAGTGACTGCTAGCGTGACGGTGAGCAACGCGAAAACAAGAGGGCGGGGAAGCATGGGCGAATGGCTCCTGCGTTTGGTGTCCGAGACACTACATTGCCCTCGGCCCGAGCAAGTGCAATTTCGCGCCGGAGCTGCGCCCGGCTATTGTTTCTTGGACGAGGAGAAAACGGAGAAGATGCGGGCAAAGAAGCCCTTGGGTTTCTCCTCGTGGGCAGCGATCAACTTGCCCGTCGCCTCCCCCATGAGGAAGCCGAAGCTGTGTTCTTCCAGGTCGCGCGCGGCGTCGGTTGCCGTCTGCTCCACCATCCCCCCGATCTCCTTGTCGCTCAGTGCGAAGGTCGTCCGCCCCATCTGGATCTCGTCGCCCTCCCGGAAGGTCTGCTTGCCCTTGACCGGTTCGCCATTCAGCTTCGTGCCATGGGTGCTGTCCAGATCCACCAACGTGAAGTGTTTCCCGCGCCTGGCGAGCTGGCAGTGGTGCCGGGACACCTTGCGGTCGTACAGCACAATACCGCAGTCAGGCGCTCGCCCGACAAGGGTGGTCCCCTCCTGCAGCTCGAACTGCTCGCCCTTGTTGACTCCGTGCAGAACCACGAGCTTCGACATGGAATTCTACCTCCGGAACTGGGCTTGTCCGCTGATCCGGGCTCCTCAAACACCGGGCGTAGGGGGGACATCGGCACACAACATCATCCGAATATACTGCTCCCCGGCCCTTCGATGCAAGCGTTTGCGGATACTTCGGAGCCATTTGCCTCCGCCGTTCGGTTGCGTCGGGCATGTGGCGAGGTACGGTGGCCCCATGAATACCACGACCGAACGAGTATTGGCAAGACTCCGGGCCACCACCGATTTCGTCTCCGGAGAGGCCCTGAGCCAGGAATTCGGTATCTCGCGGGCGGCGATCTGGAAGGCCGTGCACAAGCTGATGGACAACGGCTACGAGGTGCAGGCCGTACGGCGGCGCGGCTACCGGCTGCAACGCGTTGGCGAGGGTGCCATCGAAGCGGAGCTGCCGCCCCGACTGACGACCCGCGAGCTGGGACGGCACCTGCTCTGCCTGGCCGAAACCGAGAGCACCAACGCCCTGGCCAAGCAACGGGCTGCGGAGGGTGCCCCCCATGGCCTGCTGGTGACCGCCGATCACCAGACCAATGGGCGGGGTCGCTTGCAGCGTCCCTGGCACTCGCCGCCGGGCCGCAATCTGTACATCAGTCTTCTCCTCCGTCCGAGCGTGGCCCCGCCTCGGGTGCCGCAACTGGCCATCGTCGTGGCTTTGGCGCTCTGCGAGGCGCTGGCCGAGCAGTTGCCAATCGTCCCGGTTCGGATCAAGTGGCCCAACGATCTCTGGGTTGGCCAGCGCAAGCTCTGCGGCATTCTCTGCGAAATGGAGGCCGAAATGGGGGCCGTCCACCATATCGTGGCTGGCGTGGGCCTGAACGTGAACATGACGGCGGACGACTTCCCCCCCGAACTGCGCGAAACCGCCACTTCCCTGCGCGTCGCGGCCGGCCGGAAAGTTCCCCGCGCTCCCCTGCTAGCCGCCTTCCTCAACCATCTGGAACCCATGTGCGACCGCTGGCTGGCAGCCGATGACCTGACCCCGTTCCTGGATGCCTACCAGCGCCTTTCCCTCTTGCATGGCCACGAGATCCGTGTCGAGCAAAGCCGTGGAACCCTCGTCGGCCGCGCCCAGGGGATCACGCCCCAGGGAGAACTCATCCTGGAAACCGCCCAGGGCATTGCGCGCGTCCATTCCGGCGACGCCCACATTCAGCGCGACTCGCTCTTGAGGTAGACGTAGCGGAGGGCCTGTCAGAATGCCGTGGTTGCGACGGCACCAGCCTGCGGTATAGTCTTGCTGGCGTTTGGGTACCGTCAACCTGCCGAAAAGGGGATTGCCATGAAGTCCATGTTTTTCACGACTCTTCCGCTCATGGTGGCTGTGTTCCTGCCGATTGCCGTTCAGGGCCAGGATGCCGCAGGTTCGGTGGCCGCTGGCAAAGCCCTTGAGAGACTGGTTGGCACCTGGAAGTTCACCAGTGCCGATGGGATCGTCCGCATCCTGAAACGGGAGTCCGTCCTCGGCGGGGCCTTTGTGGAGAGCAAGGTCTTCGACGAGCAGGGGAAGCTCCAGAACATCAAGATGTACGCCTACGACCCGAAGCAGGGCGTCTACCGCAACTGGTGGTTCCTCTCTGGGCGGAACGGGACGCCCGTGACCATGGAATACACCGGAACCTATGACGAGACTACGCGCACCCTCAGCTTCACCACGAAGCGAGGGGCGTTCGAGATCGTGTCATCTACCCGGTTTGTGGACGAGAAGAACCATGCCGTGGCAGTTTCCGTCAAGGATGCGGCGGGCAAGGTCGTCAAACAGACCGATGGCAAGTCAGTCCGCCAGGAGTAGCCTCCGCTCCAGGGCATTTCGCTGACTGCACATGACCGTGCCGGGAATCCGACGAACGGGTTCACGGGATGCAGCGTGCGTGCCGCCTGTCGAGAGCCCGGCGCTGAGCAATAGTGCCGGCATGGCTGTGGTGGTGATTCCGCCTTGCCTTGCCACGGGGAGCGTGGATATTCCTGGACCTCATCCAGCGGAACAGGAGCACGCCACGATGGTTCTCGATATGACCACATGCCACGAGTTCGCCAAGACAGCCGCGCGTTGGGATCGGTTCTGGCGCGGGGAGCATCCCGAGCCCTTGATCGGTTCGGTGTTGCCGAGGGCAGGAGTGGCGCAGGTGGCCAAGCCGAGCACCTATGCCTTGGGTCCCGAGCTCGATCCGGCAGCATTTGCCGACCAAGCGGTTCGGTGGGCCGAGACGCACGAGTTCCTGGGGGCGTCCATCCCCTTCGTGTACCTGGAATTCGCGGCGGATCAGTTTTCCACGTTCCTGGGCATGGACCTGACCTTCATCAGCGCGGATCAAGGGGGGTGGCCGATCCATCTCTACGAGGACTGCCCGCTCGCGGATATCCATATCGAGTTCCGGCCCTCCGGCAAGTGGTGGGACCTGATCGCGGGGCTGGCGGCGGCAATCCAGCAGCGCGGCGGCGACCGCATCATGATCGCATCCCCCACCCTCGTGGCCAATCTGGACTGCCTGGTGGCCTTGCGGGGGGCGCAAACCGTGCTCATGGATCTGATCGACTCGCCGGACGAGGTCAAACGTATTCTGGGCGAGATCACCGATGCCCACGGCCAGATCTTGGCGGCGTTCTCGGACCTGCTGGAGTACCCGAAGCGCGGCAGCATCAACCGACACGGCATGTACAGCACACGCCCAATCAATGTGGCCCAGTGCGACTTCTCCTGCATGATCAGCCCGGCCATGTTCGACGAGTTCGTATTTCCCTGTCTGCGGGACGAGTTCGCCCGGTTTGGCGGGGGCGAATACCACCTGGACGGGGCGGACTCGATCCGCCATCTGGAGTCCCTCTGTTCGCTTGAGGATCTGCACCTGATCCAGTGGGTGGCCGGGGCGGGCGACACGAAGGGGGATTGGTCGGATCTGTACCGCAAAATCGATCGGCTGGGCAAGGGGCAGATCCGCTCGGGCAGCCGCCAACAGCTGGATCAGTGGGCCCGGGAACTGACCGCAGGGCGACTGTTCTGGTCTGGGCTCCATGGCGACCGCGATACGGTT
>JABGQJ010000969.1 GCA_018648945.1 Victivallales bacterium | reverse complement strand
AGTTCCAGTCCCCCGCAACGGTGCAGGTTCTCGCGGCTCTGCTGCCCGATCCCAAGCTGGGACAGCTTGCGGCGCGGGCGCTGAGCACAATCGGGGGAACGGCGGTCGTGAAGGCACTGGCTGGCCAGTTGGCCGACGTCAAGGCCGCCCCCCGTCGGCAATGGCTGAGCGAAGCGCTGTTGGCCGGAGCCGACGATGCGGAACTGACTGCGGCTGTCCGGACCGCAGCTCTCCGGTCCGTGATGGCCCAGGGCACGCCCGCCACGCGATTGGCGGGTGCAGGCGCTCTGCTGCGACACCAGGCCGACCCAGCGGCTTTGGCCAAAGTCCTCGAAGCTGCACAGAGCCCCAAGGCGAGTCAGCGCACGCAGGCGGCCACGCTGTTGGGTGAACTGGTCCAACGGCGCGGAATCGAGGCGCTCGGAGCTGGCTTCGAGGCGTTGCCCGTGGGCGCGCGCTGCGCTCTGATCCGCCGCGAGGAGGACCAGGCCTGGCTGATCGCCCATGTCGCCGCTCCGGATACCCAGGTCCGACAGACCGTCGTCCGGCGCCTCGGAGAATGTGGGAACGGACAGGCTGTTACTGTGCTCTGTGCCCGCCTGGCTGGCGCTGACAAGGCAGAGGGAAAGGCTCTGGTCGAGGCCCTCGCTGGCTTGCGGGGCGAGAAGGTCGCTGCCTCTCTCATGGCAACCGCAAGCAAAGCGAATCCTGTTGCCCGCCCGTTCCTCACCGGCGTGTTCTGCCGTCGCGAACAGACTGCGGCCGGGGCACTCGTCTTGGCCTGGACACGCGATGGTTCCGTCCCCAGCCGCGATGGCTGGCGGGCACTGGCCGACATCGCCGGGCCCGAACTGCTCGCACCACTGACGACCGAACTGGCTCGCAAGCCCGAGGACCGCAAACGGATCGGCAAGGCTCTGCTCGCCGCCGCGAAACGGGTTGATGACCCCAAAGCCGGGCAGCCCTTGGCCAAACGGTTTGCCGCCGCAGAGGATGCGGCTGAGCGCGAGATCCTGGTGCAGGCACTGGGCGCGATGGGGGATCGCCAGACGCTTCGCAAGGCACTGTCCGATGCGGATCTCGACGTGAGGCTCGCCGCGGCGCGCAGCCTCGGCCAATGTGGCGAACTGGCCGATGTCACGCCTCTTCTCACGCTCGCCGATACGCCCGATGCTCGTCAGAATGTCCTGGCTCTGCGTAGCGCCCTCCAACTTCTCACTGTCAAGGCCGATCCAGCTGCCGGCGCCGACGTCGGTGCATCTCTTGCCACAGCCTGGAAGACGGCCCGCCGCGACGAGGAACGGCAACAGGTGATCGCGACAGCAACCCGCTACCGGCAAGCCGGGTTGCTCCCGCTTCTCGGGGGCGATGGCGTTCCTGCCGGTCTGCGGCCCGAGGCGGATGCTGCGTACGTGAACGTGGCCGAAACGGCTTGGCCCGACGCTCCCGAGCAGGTCGCCGATACGCTCAAGCGAATCGTCGCCGCAACCAAGGACAAGAAGCTCCAAGCCCGGGCCCGGACCATCCTCGACCGACTGGCGGCATTCCAGCCATTCCTCGCCAAGCTCGCGGGAAATCCCTGGCAACCAGCCTTCAACGGCAGGAATCTGACTGGCTGGCGGCCGGTCGGTGGCAAGAAGGACTCCTGGACCGTGGACGATGGTCTGCTCGTGGCCAATGCCAAGGGCGGCGGCTGGCTGGCCCGCGCCGACGAGATGAGTGACTACCTCTTCGAACTGGAATTCCGTCTCCCCCCCGGCGGCAACAGCGGTCTTTTCCTGCGTCCGCCCCTGGAAGGCAATCCCGCCTGGGAAGGCATTGAGATTCAGCTGCTCGATGACGCCGCCCCCCAGTACGCGGGTAAGCTGAGCCCCGAGCAATACTGCGCCAGCATCTACGGCATGGGCGCGGCGCAACCTGGCATCAGCCGTCCCGCTGGCCAGTGGCAGAAGCTCCGCGTGCTCTGCGCCGGTCGCCACGTTGCCGCCTGGCTCAATGGCCTACCCGTCTCCTACGCCGCCCTAGACGACCACATGGCCAAGGCCGACAAAGTCCGCGGCCTCAACCGCACTGCCGGCTTCCCGGGCCTCCAGAACGAACACGGCCCCATCTATTTCCGCAATCTTCGTTTCCGTGACCTGAGGTGAGAGTTCGCGACCCCCGCTTTGGGGGACGGCAGACGGGGATGCCCATGCTCAGAGCGCAGCCGTGGCAAATCGCCCTGGAGAGGCGGCGGGCCGCCGCCGCGTGACGCGTTGCATGGCAGGGGGCGGTCTGCTGTCTGGCGTGGTTCCCCGTCGCCCTGCGGGCTCCGCGCCCGAGGCCGGGCGTCTCTCCATGGCTGGAGTATGCATGGCCAGTCGCAGAGCGCGGCAGCTAGCCCCATAGGCAGGAACGACCGCAGCCACCGCAGGGGTAACAATACCACCCTACAGCCGGGGGTCCACGGGTTCGCTTTCCATGGCGAGGACGCCGAAGACGCATTCGTGAACGCGGCGGAGGGGCTCCTTGCGGACGAAGCGCTCGAGGGCCTCGATGCCGAGGGCGAACTCGCGCTCGGCAAGAGACCGCTTGGCGCCGAGACGGCGCTTCCGCAGACGCGCGAGATTGTTCTCGGTGGTGTATTCCGGGCCGTAGATAATGCGCAGGTACTCCTGCCCCCGCACCTTGATGGCGGGCTGCACGAGGCCCTTTCTGCCTCGGGTGATGAAGTCCAT
>JABGQJ010000968.1 GCA_018648945.1 Victivallales bacterium | reverse complement strand
GACGCTTCCTCGATGTGGCCGATGACGCTCAACGGCGGGCCGGCCTCGAAGCTACCATGGCCTACTTCCGGTACTGCGCCGAAGTCGATGCCAAATTGGTCGTTGTACACCCCACATCGCGCGGGACGTTCTCGTCCCCCCAGGAACTGGCCGCTGTTTTCCGCCGCTCCCGCGAGTCGCTGGCTGAGCTTGCCGACTTGGCCGGCGAACTGGGCATCCGGATGGCGGCAGAGAACCTGCCCGCAGCAGGCTCCTGCGAGCGCCCGGACGGGAGTGTCGCCGGACTGCTGCAGCTGATCGATGGGCTCGGGGAGCACGTGGGCATCTGCCTGGACATTGGACACACTTGGATGAGTGGCTACGACCCGGTCAAGGAGATCCACGCCGCTGGTGCCAAGCTCTTCACCCTACACATTCACGATGTGAGAGATAGAAAGCACGACCACTATGTCCCGGGCGAGGGCGAGTTGGACTTCGCTGCCCTCCTTCTGGCCCTGAAGGAGTCCGACTTCAGCGGCACCGGCGTTCTCGAAGTGGGACCACACCGAGGCATGCCGACCGACTCCCTGGCTGCCCTGAGAGAGCTCCACCGAGTCTGGGCGAGTCTGTAGAGCAACTCGGCCCATTCTCGCAGTCTTGCCCAATGCATGGTACCTTCACGCAACTCTCGCCAGGCTCGTCGTGACCCAGTCTCTGATGCGCAGTCCCCACGAGAAAGGAGATGAAGACCCACGATGCACGGAAGGACTGATCTGTGGATTGCTGTCCTCCTGATGGTTGGCTCAGGACTCGTCCTGTCTGGCGTCGCCTACCGGGTCAGCATTCGCGCCAGGGGTTGGCGCCTTGGGGCTGCCATTGGTGCCCTTGCCCTGCTCCTGCTGTTTTTCGGCTTCCTGCTGGCCGACTCAGTGGTACTGGCCAGGCTGTTGCCCTTGCCATGCCTCCCGGTGTGTGGGAACCTCGCGTTCCCCTTGTCCATGATCCTTGCTGGACTGCTCCTGCGCTCCACGATTCCATTTCGGCGCCGCCTTCTGCTCGCCGCCTTGCTGGGCATCCTCGGTGCCCGGGCGCTGATCACCCCGTTGCTGCGAGGAACACCAGACTGCTCGGACCACTGGCACGGTGATGTCTGCATCCAGACGCGACCAGCCTCGTGCTCCGCAGCGGCGGCCGTGACGCTTCTCCGCCACCATGGGATCGACGCCACAGAGAGGGAGATGGCGCAACTGTGCCTCACGTCCGCCAAGGGCACGACCCAGCACGGGCTCTTCCGTGGATTGCTCATCAAGACCAAGGGCACACCATACCGACCCAAAGTCCGGACGCTGTCCTTGGCTGACCTGCAGCCCAGCGACGAACTGCCCGCGACCATCAGCGTCATGCTCACTGCCGAGGTCAGCGAGAAGGACCCACGCTATGAGAAGGAGTGGAAATGGCAGGTCGGTGTCGCCCACACGGTTGTAATCCTCTCCTTCCTTGGCGATGACGAGGTACTGGTGGCCGACCCGTCCGTCGGACTTGAGGAGTGGCACGTCGACGAGTTGGGCGATTTGATGACTGGTACCTGCATGTTCCTGGTAGCGGCGGACGGCACGGCACTTGAACGGAAGACTGTGCAACCACCGAGAGCGCCACTGCGCCCGGTGGCGTGTGACCACCGGCCTCCGCCTCGGGAATCCGCCCATGGGCCGTGAGCCCGGCAATCCCAGTCTCGGTCTCGCCGAACGGGATGTTCGGGAAGGTCTTCGCCGTTGGCTCACTGACACGCAAGGAACCCCTGACCATGCGCTGGCTTGATACCCACAACCATGTCTGCGACATCAACCCGGACGGCACCCCGCGGCCCGGCTTCCAGGACTACCTGTTCGCGGTCCTGGACGCCGATCCGGAAGATCTTCACCTCGTCATCTGCCCGGATGGCGTGCGCATGTACCGCATCGGTCGGGAGCCGGAGGCGATGCTGGCCGGTGCCGAGATGATCCACCAGCTTGTCCAGGCCAGCCAGGGGCGCCTCCATGGGGCCTGCATGGTCAGCCCCACCTTCCCCCGCGAAGCCCGGGAAGTGATGGACCGCTGCTTTGGCGACTGGGGTTTCCTTATGCTGGGCGAGATGATGCAATACAGCATGGGGTTCCGCATGGCCGATCCCGCCTGCCTGGATCTTCTGCGCCACGCCGCCCAGCACCACGTTCCAGTCATGGTCCACGTCGCTACCTTTGACGTTTCTCAGGGCGAACTCACCGGCATGGGGCAACTCACCGATCTCATGCGGGCCGCCGAGGCCGTCCCCGAGGGCCGCTACATCCTGGGCCACTTCGTTGGCATGCCCGAAGACGATCCACCCCATGTCATCCGCTACCTCGATGCCATCGAGGCCCGGTACGGCACCTGGCCGCGCAACTTCTGGGCCGAGATCCGCGACTTCTCTTCCCCCGGCCTTGCCCACGCCCTCGCCCGCATTCCCCACGACCGGCTCATCTCCGGCACGGACTGGTGTTCCCGGGGCGACCCACCGTTCGTTCCCTTTGGCACTGCCTTCGACGCCATCCTCAACCGCGTCCCCAACCCCTACGAGGCACCGCCTTCCAGCCAGTTCCTTGCCACCTGTCTGCGGCGGCAGGGCCTGGACATGGAGCAGGTGCAACAGATTGCCCACGGCAACGCCGACCGTCTCCTCGGTTTCACGCCTGAGACCGAGGCCGCGTCCCCAACGCCACC
>JABGQJ010000967.1 GCA_018648945.1 Victivallales bacterium | reverse complement strand
CACGGCCGCGTGTGTCGAGCTCTGCGGGCAGTACGGATTCTGGTCGGAACAGGTCGAGCTCGGCCTGCGCGCAATCCGCAGCTCACTCCGGCACTTGGGCCTGATGGACGGCGAGCCGGAGGAGCCGCCACGACCGACTGTGTGGCTGGACGAATCGGAGCAGGTCGAGGTGACCGCATCATGCGCGGGTGTCTTCGCGCCCACGCCCGTGGCCCTCGGTGACTGGATTGGGGCTGGCACAGCACTCGGCCATATCCTCACGATCGACGATCTGAGCACCGTCGAAGTCCTCGCCCCAAGGTCCGGATACCTGTACCGCCTGGGCCCAACGCACGACCGCAACGAGGAGCAGACCCGCATGTTCCTCCACCCGTATGTGAACCAGGACCAAACGCTGGCAGAGCTTGTGGCCGGGCTTCCTGTGTGAGCCCGGCTCCGGAGGAGCGGCAGAGGGAGCGACAGGTCGACCCACACCATCGCCCGGACTAGTCCTCTGGCTTGGGCTCGAAACGGACTTTGCGCGTGTCTTCCTCCAGGCCCGTGGACTCGCGCCCGTAAGGGGGCGCTGACACTTGACAAGTCCCGCCTGACCGGCTATTTAGACGTATGGCACATTGCAGAGGCAGCGCCAGCAGCTTGGTGGTGTTTGAACGGTCAGGAGTTCAGCGGGAGAAGTTGATCATGAAGATGCAGCGACGGGGAAGGTGGGCGTGCTTGGTCATGTTGATGGCTGTCTCTGGGTGCATGGTCGGCAACAAGACCGCTGTCAATGCGGCTGACGACTCGTGCACAGTGGCGATGACTGCAACGCAGATGGGCGACACAGATCAGTATCTTCTGGAGTTGCGGGTGTGGCGGGAGCGCCCTGGTGGACTGAAGCACATCATTGCCATGCCCCAGTTGGTGGTGACCGAAGGGCATGAGGGACGCATCATGATTGGCTCGCGCACCTCTGAGAGCGGCAAGTCTGTGATACAGACGCGCGGAGCGTTCCGCGGGGTGGTCCATGAGGTCGCCGGCCGGAAGGTCGCCAAGGCTGTATACGAGGCCTACCAGGACGGGGTGCCTGTGTGGCGTAGGGAAGTCGAGGTCGAGTGTACCATAGGCGAGCCCCAGACGTAGGGAGACCCACGTTCCCCGAGCTCCGAAGGAGCGGCAGAAGGCAGGGACGGAACGCCCCGCGCAACCGCCTGGACTAATCCTGCGGCTTGGGCTCGAAGCGCACCTTGCGCGTGTCTTCCTCCAGACCCGTGGATTCGCTGAGCAGCCCATATAGCTCGGGGCGGCGACTGCGAATCCAGCGCGCGCCGGTACACATGTGCGACAGCTTCGGATCCAGATCGGCGACGACCATTTCGTCCCGCGCCTTCCAGGTCTCGGCGAGGATCTGGCCGTAGGGACCGAGGATCGTAGCATTGCCGGTGCGGACCTCGTTGTCGTCGATCCCGACGCCATTGCTGAAAGCCAGGAAGAGACCATTGTCGTGGGCCCGGGCGGGCAGCCAGCGCATCAGCCATTCCCGGCCCTTATGCCCGTGGAACTCCGCCTCGATGGCCGCCGGATCGGCCTCTCGATTCTCCCACAGATCCAGATCGATAGCTCCCATGCAGAGGGGACTGGGCGTGTCGCAGCCCCCGGTCTGGTGGGGAGCAAAGAGGACCTCGGCGCCCTGCAACGCGGTCATCCGGACGTTCTCGCCGATGTTGTTGTCGTAGCAGATCAGGACCCCGATGCGCGCGCCTTGGGGACAGTCGAACACGGTATAGCTGTCGCCGGAGGCCATATGCGCGCTGATGAAGCAGTGCAGCTTCCGATGCCGCGCCCAAGTCCCATCGGGCATGGCCACCAAGTAGGCGTTGTAGAGCTGTCCGTCGGGCGCTTCCTCGATCATCCCCGCGCCGATGGTCATGCCGGTCTTGGCAGCCAGGGCCATCAGGCGTTGCGAGTAGGACCCCTGCGGTACAGGCTCAGCCAAGGCCTGGATCTGGGAGCGGTCCAGATTCCGCACATGCCAGTACCCGGTGATGCACATCTCCGGGAAGACGAGCAGGTCCACGCCCGCTGCCTGCGCCTCGGCGGTGAAGGTCTCGACCCGAGCGAAGTTGTACTCGCGATCGCCCGGGCGGTGCTGAAACTGAACAGAGCCCATACGGAGGGGATTCATCGCCTGCACTCCCTGCACATCGTTGGATATGGAAACTCGGCCGGAACTCACTGTAGCGGCGACAGGTCTGCGCCACAAGACCGAAACCGATCTATAGTAGGCCGCCAACCACACACCATAGGTGGATTGATGAAGACTGTCATTTCCTGGAATGTGAACGGAATCCGAGCCGCCCAGAAGAAGGGCTTTGTGGATTGGTTGGGCAGCACCGGGGCCGATGTCGTCTGCGTCCAGGAGACCAAGGCCATGAAGGAGCAGCTGGACGACGAGCTCCTCGCCCCGGACGGCTACCACGCCATCTGGCAATCCGCCGAGCGCAAAGGCTACAGTGGCGTCGCCGCTTTCTCCCGCGAGGAACCCCTCTCGGTCGATGTTCTCGGTAGCCACGAGTTCGATGTCGAGGGCCGGACCATGGTTCTGGAGTACCCAGACGTCACCATCCTCAACTGCTACTTCCCCAACAGCCAGGCCGAAGGCGCCCGCATCGACTACAAGATCGGCTTCTGCGACGCCATTCTCGACAAGTGCCGGGAACTCGTCGGCCAGGGCAAACA
>JABGQJ010000966.1 GCA_018648945.1 Victivallales bacterium | reverse complement strand
GGCTGGGGTATGCCAGGCAACCGGCGCTGGTTGGACGGGAACCGCTGGAGATGCGGTGGTCCTCCACCGCCGAGGCGCGCAAGCGCCGATCTGGGGGGACGCTGAGCCAGGGGGGGAAAGGGCTGGTGTGTGCGTAGTCTGCCGTCGCCCTGCGGGCTCCGCGCTCGGGGACGAGCGCATCTCCAGGGCTGGGGTATGCCAGGCAACCGGCGCTGGTTGGACGGGAACCGCTGGAGATGCGGTGGTCCTCCACCGCCGAGGCGGCTGTCCGTCCGTCACTCACCGGTGTCCAACTCTACGACCGAAAAATCGTCGAACCAGAACTTGGTGCCCACAGGCGCGCGTTGTGCCGACAGGAAGCAGTAGAGCCTGGTGACCTCCTTCCAGGCGTCCTTCGGCACGGCGAAGGTGATCGATACCTCCCGCCACTTCCCCATGTCCTCTGTCTCGACGCTCTGCTTCTCCCTGAATCGAAGTGCCCCTTTTGAGCCACGCACGGCCCCAAGGAGACCTTTCTCCGTATAGAGCCAGATATTCAGCGACACCTGCTCACGACAGGGAGCCTTCTCCATCACTTTGTACCATGCAGAGAATCTGTAGGTCTTCCCGGGCTCCGGCATGTCGAAGTTGTTGGTGAACGAGAGGCCAGACTGGGCCGAGGAATCCGCGTTGTGGAACAGCAGGCAGCCGGTACCGCCCCTTCCTTCGCCTTTGACAGGCGATGGCACGGCAGTACTGGCGTCCCTTTTCCACGTGCCCCACCCCTGGTAGTTTGGGTTCTTGCCTCGGCGGGGCCCATCAAAGTCATAGCTGTGCAATACCCTTTTGCTCTCTGGCTTGGCCTTGTTCCCGCGCGTCTCGGCATAGGATATGTAGGGTAGGAAGTAGCTCTTCGCGGCCATCACGTGGTAGTCGTGGAAGAAGCGGGCTCTTCGCTTCTGCTTCTCGGTTCCCGATAACTCGACGGTGGCCTTGAGCAGTTTCCCTGCCGCAGCCACGCGATCACGCGTCAGGCCATCCATGTAGCCGCAGAATCTCCTGTCGAGGAAGGGCGCGACGAAGCTGCCGTCCACGCGTTCCCTGTACCACTCGGTCTTGGGGACCTGGGTTGTCCAGTAGTCTTCCCAGAGGGCGAAGTATTTGAGCATGGCGGGGGCTGCCTGTTTGCCGACCGCCAACTCAGCCCATTCGCCGAGCAAGTCATCGGGGTCCAACGTGATGTCCCAGAGCAGCCGACGCTCCATATATTCCTGGGGAGCGTTCCGGAAGTACTTCCCGGGATGCAGTTCGTCGAAGTAGAACCGAAGGCCCTTCTTGTGTAGGTACTTCAGCGTGTCCGCCACATGATGGGCGGAAAATGCGGGGATGAGATAGGATCCCTCGAACGTGTAGTCCCACCACCCCAACGTGCCAGCTGCCTGGTTCCACTTGCTGACATGCGCTTCGGACTTGGCTCTCGCCGCAGGATCATCGAAGTACCTGAAATCCCAGGCCAGAACAGGCACGATGTGGTTGTCCAGCTTGGTGTTCTCCGGAGGGATGCTGACTCTCGAGTAGCCGAGAAGCCCGAAGTATCTGTCTGGGTACTTCTCCCGGACCTTCCCCACGACTTTGTTGGCCCATTCGTAGTAGGTCTGGGAATGATACCGGTGCTCGAACCCAGGATCGTCCGGGCCAAGATTGGCATTCTCCGGAATCTGCCGGTTGATTGGCAGATTTCCCTGTCGGCAGTCGTTGCACTCGCAGATCCGGGCGCTGTCGTTGATGCCGAGCGAGTAGGTGTACCGATCGGGATGCTGGTCAAAGTACTCGACGATGTGCTTGGCGGCTTCCTCGGCGATTCCCTTAGCCGTGTAGCAGGGCTCCCAACCATGCACATACCCCTTGGCATGCTTCATGTCGGGACCGGGTGCGAAGCGCTTCCCGTCGAGGATCGGGAAGAACTGCGGATGAGTGTCCCGGTAGGTATCCGGGTTGATGATGTTGCCGACGTTGTGGTTGTACTTGAGCACGACCGAGTGCGTGCCCCCGGTGCGCATGTCCCAGTACACGCCCTCCCATCTCTCCTTGTGGCTGGGGACATAGATCTTGCCCCATCCCGAGGCGCTGCGCAGCGGGAAATCCGGGACTTCGCGCACGTCCTTGGCCGGGATGGCAAACGTATCGGTCCGGGGCACATGTTCGCCCAACTCTCCCGGGAACAACCAGCGGACACCCAAGTACCGCCGCAACAGGTGATGCACGCCGTACATGGTATTGTAGTCCTTGCCCTGAATCGGCACGCCTGCGATCACGATGTCGTTTCTGTCCGGGAACGCGATCACGAATCCGTGCGGCTTGGGCAGGTCCAGGCCCAGCGCCTTGGCGTAGGGTGTCATGCCTAGGTGAATGCGGATATGGCCATCATCGAGCGCCATTGCTTGCTTCACTTTGGCCGGATCCGTGAGGACCTCGACCTGAGCGTCAGTGCTCTTGCGTATGCAGGACGCAAGGTCGTGGGCAGCGAGATAGAGCCAGGAGCCGGGTATCTTCTTGGCCCATTTCTCAGGCGTGTATTCCTGGCCAGGCTGGTCGGCCACAAGGATTCTGCACAGGGCCTTGCCGTTCTTCACGAGGACCATTCGTTCAGGCAGACCGGGCGCATCCTGAGCCAGCCCACCAGCGCAGATGGTCAGGAATGCTGCCAGGCTGATGGTGAGAAGATCAATCACTTTCATCG
>JABGQJ010000965.1 GCA_018648945.1 Victivallales bacterium | reverse complement strand
CATCGCGGGGCATCCCGCCACTTCCCTGAGAACACGATGCTCGCCTTCCAGCAGGCCTTTTCCCGGGGAGCGGACGGGGTGGAAATGGATGTGCGCCTGAGCAAGGACGGCCAGGTGTACCTGCTCCATGACGACAAACTGGGGAAGACCACCAACGGGCACGGGCGGGCCGGAGAGAAGACGCTGGCCGAGCTACAGATCTACGACGCAGGCTCCTGGAAGGACAAGAAGTTCAAAGGCGAGCCCATCCCCGACTTCGCCAGCGTCGCCGCCGCCCTCAAGGGCAAGGGACTCCTCTTCCTGGATCTGAAGGAAGATGGCCTCGGCGCCGCACTGGCCCCCATCATCCGCAAGGAGGGCATTCTCGACCAAGTCGTCGCCTGCTGCTGGCGCCCGGAGCAGGTGGCCGACATCCGCAAGCACCTGCCCGAGATCCTGATCGTCAAGGTCGGCAAGGTGCCGGACAAGCTGCCGACGGACTTCTGCTTCGGCTGGCGGCGGCAGGGCGCGGCGGGATTCTCCATGGGGCACGACAGCCTATCGCCCTCGTTCGTGGCCCAGGCCGCTGCTGCCGGGATGGGCGTCTACAGCTGGACGGTCAACTCCAAGCGCGAACTCCGCGAAGCCCTCCAATTGGGCGTGACCGGCGTTCTCACCGACAACCCCCAGCACGCGCGCCAGGAACTCCGCCGCCTGCTCGCCGGAGCCTGGTGGCCCGCCCGCCGCTGAGCGGCTGGGTCAGCTCAGCGGTCTTGGTCGAAGGCGGTGGCGAGGGGAATGGTAAAGGTGGGGAGGGCCTTGAAGGCGCGGCGGGGGAAGTAGACTTCCCGGGCCTTGCCGGCTTCGATGTGCAGGCCGTGGTCGCGGGCGAGGATGACGCGGGTGGTGCCATCAACGGTCTCGATGTGGTCGATTTCGTGGCCTTGTGTGGTGCCGTCGGCATAGGTCAGGATCATCCAGACGCCGTGCAGGGCTTTGCCTGTGGGTAGTGCGGTGTCGATGGTGAAGGTGTCGGCGGCGGCCCCCTTGAGCTTGCGCTCGGTTGCCAGGACCGTGCCGGTGAGCCGGGCGGTTTCAGCGGCGAGCCGGAAGTCGCCGGAGACAAGCTCCGTGCCCTCGAAGAGGCGGGCGGCGGTGACTGGGCCATCGGGGGCTGAGCGGCGGACGATGCCGAGAGAGCCCTTGAGGGTGACGCCGGCGGCCGTGCAGCCGTTTGCGGGAGGCGACTGGTCGGGCAGGCTGACGATGGTGTCGGTGCCAGCGGCATGGGTGATGCGCAGCGCCACTGCGCCATCGGGAGCAGGCAGTCGCTCGACGCTGGTGATGAATGGCTGGCCGGAGTAGGGTTCCTCAACGGCCGCGAAGATGCTGGTGAGCGGCGCGGCGCTCTGGCGGCGAACGAGGAGTTGCGGCATCCAGAAGTCATAGGCCTTGCGCATGTCGCCATTGCTGCCGGTGCCCATGCGTCGGACGGAGGGTGCGCGGCCGAGGAAGACCTCGGCATTGCCCGCATCCATATGCAGACGAAGGTGCCGCGTGGGCTCTGCGGTATAGGTGAACTCGACCTGGAAGCCACCGGCTGCCGGGGCGCTGGCGACATCGCGAATCATGCCGTAGGGATGGTAGCGGTCGCCAATGATCTTGGGTTCCTTCCAGCCCTTCTCTTCGGCTGGGGTCAGCATGGTCTTGCGCTTGCCGGTCAGCGGCAGGCTGCAGGTGGCAGTTGTGTCTTCGTCGGCATCGCCGTGCAATGCCCAGTCGTGCATACTGCCCGCGCGAACGCGGAACAGATCGACCACATAGGCATCGGTATCAGAGACCGGCACCATGAGCAAGGTGCGGCGATAGGCATCGGCGCCCTTGGCTGCGCCGTAGCCGCGCTGTCCGTCCGCATCCACCAGGCTGAAGCCGTTGGTGTCCGGGAAGAAGCGGAGCAGATCGCCGCTGGACCTGGTGCCGCCGCCGTTCTGGTTCTGGCGGTCGATGGTGACGGTGTTGTGCCCCACCGTGCTAACGGTCCAGCCTCGCATCTGGGTCCAGGTGTAGCCGATGTCAGGCAGCATCTCGCGCCCCTTGGCGAACAGACACATGGCCAGGTTGTCGCGATGGCTGTGGCCGAAAGCGCCGGAGAAGTGGAGCTGGGCCTGGAGCTGATTGCCGCCGGTGCCCCGCCCAAGCGAGGCATGCCCGTAGGCCGGGGCGATGGTCGAGATGGTCTCCTTTCTGGGCTTCGAACGGCGTTGGTTGGGCCAGGTGTCGTGGACGACGGTCGAGCAGCCGGTGGGGAAGTCGAGGACGGAGGGGGCATGCGTGGCCACCGCCAGAAACGGCACGTCTCGCATGGGTTCGAAGTTGTCGAAGCGGGTGCCGTCGACGGCATCGACGTAGCCTGGCGGGTCAGAGTGACCGCGCACTTTGCCGAAGGCGGAGTTGAGCCCGCCGATGGTCATGTAGTGATACGACGGGCTCTCGCTCCAGTTGCCGTCGCGGAAGAACCCCTCGTCCACATTTCGCATCATCCAGCGGAAGGCTTGGTGTACGTAGGCGGGCTCGTTGATGACCCGGCCCAGGGTCGCCACGCCAGCGATGTCGTAGCCGACCACGTTGGTGATGATGTACTTGCTGGCCGCCGCGATCCGGTAGGTTTCGCGCAGAAAGTCGTCCTCCAACTTCACTCGCACGTCGTAGCCGCGTTGTGCAGACAGCTTGTCGAACTCGGG
>JABGQJ010000964.1 GCA_018648945.1 Victivallales bacterium | reverse complement strand
GGCTACTGCCATTGTGAGACCTGCCTGCAGCGCTTCCTCGAGCAACCGGAAGACGAACGCGTCGCCAACCGCAAGTTCCAATTCATCGCCAACGTCGCCCACCAAGCCGCCAAGATCCGACCGGGGGCCGGGGTCTCGACGCTTGCCTACATCAGTACTCTTCCCTACCCAAAGGGGGTCGATCTCCCTGACAACGTGTCGGTTCAGCTCTGTCTGACCCATTACGCCTGGTACCATCCCGGCATTCGCGCCTATCAGGAGGACGTGTACAAGGAGTGGATCAGCAAGGAGGCCAAGAACCGGCCGGTCACGCTCTGGACCTACATCTTCAGCCCGCACTGGGCCGCGAAACACCACTTCGCCAACTACAACTCCTTTCCCGGGCTCTACCCGTGGAAAACGGGCGAGCTGTTCAAGAGATTCACCGGAGACGGCATCCGAGGCTGGTTCACCGAGGTGGAGATGCAGTACAACGCCCTCGAAGCCTATGTTGCCGCCCGGATCTGTTTCGACCCGTCGGTCGATCCGGATCGAGTCATCAGCGAGTACTTCCAGAACTACTACGGGGCGGCCGGCGACGCGATGCAGGCGTTCTATCGGGAGGTGGAGGGTGCCTACTGGAACTGGGACAACTACCCGGTCGCCTGGCGCGAGTCCACGGAAGTCCTCGGCCCTCGCGGCAAGAAAGACCCCGCCTGGGGCACCGGCCTCCACTCGCCCGACGTGAACTGGGCGATTGGCAGCGCCGAGCGGATGGCGAAACTCAACGCGCTGATCGAGCAAGCCAAAACGCTGGTGAAGACCCCGGCGGAGAAAGCCCGGCTCGCGCAGTTCATCGACGGCATCTGGGAGGGCGCACTCACCGGCCGCCGCCAGTATGAGGTCATTCAGAAGCGCAAGGAGGAACCGGCGCCGGCATGGACTGCAACGCGGATAGCCAATGCGGCTGGCGATGTGACCAAGATCGACTGGGAGAAGGTCACAGCCTGCGCGGAATGGAGGACCGCCGACGGCGCTGCAACCCAGCGAGACATGACCTTCCGCACGGCTGCGGATGACAGCCATCTGTATCTCGACTTCCACGAAGCCGCCACGCCCGGCGAGAGCCAGGACATCTGGCGGAACAACGTGGAGGTGTTCTTTGCCTCAGGCCCGTCCCTGCCAGCGCTGCAGTTGGCCGTCTCCCCCAGCGGGCAGCTTGTCCAGCTGCGCCATGAACAGATCAACGATGTGCCCAAGATGACGAAGGTGGCTGCCGGGGCAGTGATCGACATGCGTAGCGACAGGGATTCGTGGGGTTTCCACCTGGCAATCCCCCGTCGCACGCTCCCCAAGCCACAGACGGGACCGGGCATGACGTTCAACATCATGCGGACCACCCATTCGAGAGGACCGGCCGCCATGTGGTCCCCGATCTACTGCGCCGCCTATCTCAAGGGCATCGATGCCTTCGGACAGCTGTTCTGGCCGGAGTTCGCGCTTGAGGACGACTCCTTCCGCCTTTACCAGAAGGGCAGCCTGAGCGATATCGTGCCGGATCGCGCGGCGGCAGACGGGCACGCGGCCGCCATGAACGGGAACTCCAGCTGGGCCATCCAGTGCCCAGTGCCCAGATCATTCGACTCGGCAACATCCTACCGCGTCGCCCTGATGATGCGAAGCGATGCCACGCCGGATGATACGTTGTCCAGCCACATCGGCGTGTATGATAGGGTGGCGAAAAAGGTCATCAAAAGCGTGGCCATCCCTTCGTCGAGAATCTCCGGAACACGCTACCAGGAAGTGGAACTGGGCACGATGAAACTGACGCCCAGCATGTACATTTACGTTGGCGGGTTCAGCCGCAAGAGCGAAGCCGCCAAGATCTATCTTGACCGCGTCATCTTTGCGAAGAGATGAGGCCAGGAGCGAAAGGACACCATGGATTTCGAGAAAAGCTACGATGTGGTCGTCGTCGGGTCTGGAGTCGCCGGCGTGGCGGCGGCACTGGCGGCGGCGCGCCGTGGGAAGTCAGTGGCCCTGATCGAGAAGCAGAGCCTGATCGGCGGCCTCGCCACCTCCGGATTGGTCTACGTGTATCTGCCGCTCTGCGATGGTAACGGCAGACAGATCCTGTTCAGCATTCCCGAGGAACTGCTCAAGCTCAGCCTGCGATACAGCCCGTTCGATCTGTCGGACGCGTGGGGCGGGAAGGTGGGCGCTGGGTTTCCCCGCTACATGTGCCATTTCTCACCGGCCGGGCTCACCATTGCCATGGACGGTGCGTTGCGTGAGGCTGGCGTCGAGGTCTGGCTCGATACGTTGGTCTGCACCGCCGAAACGCATGACGGGAAGGTGACCGCCATCGAGGTGGAGAACGTCTCGGGACGCGGCCGGATCGGGGCCTCATGCTTCGTTGATGCCACCGGTGACGCCACGATCGTCCGCCGGGCCGGCGGCGAAGTCGTCACCTGCGAGAACTACAAGACGCCGTGGGTCATGGAAAGCTCCCCCGACACCCGGCAGTATCCACTGATCGGCTCGGTGCATATCAAGGTGTTCGGAGCATGGAAGGAGGAGTTCCTTGCAGGCTGCGGGCTCGAGGGCAAGAACGTGACCGCTTTCACTCGCGACACCTGGCAGACGTTGCGGGACTACTACGATCGCTCCTACGCGGAGGGGTTCAGCGACCGGTACGAGCTCTTCCCCGTGCATCTGCCAGCCATGCCGCAGTTCCGCAAG
>JABGQJ010000963.1 GCA_018648945.1 Victivallales bacterium | reverse complement strand
AAGCACCTGCTCCACGGCTTCGACCCGCCGATTCCGTGTCTGAAACTGCGTCTGCATGTCACGGCCACCACCAATGGCGACGGAGCGGTGGTGCATGAGATCGAGGCCTACGAGGCCCGTGGCGATGCCCCAGCAACAACACTGGAGGGTGCAGTCGTGCGCCCCGTCCGGGCTGGTGCGGTCTTCTTCGCGGTCAAGCCCGCCAAGCCGTACCTTTGGGAGGAGACCTTCCGCGACTTTGCCACCAACCCGAAGTTCTACTGGGACAAGCGCGACACCAAGTGGGTAACCAACCCCGAGCATTACTCGGGCGACATGGTTACCGGGGGACTCCGTACCGCAAGCCGGTCGCCGAAGGGATATGCGGGGATGACCCGCTTCTTCCCCTACGATCCCGCGTTTCGTTTCTTCCAGGTGGAGATCGCTGCCATCGAGGGCAAGGGGTACCGCTATGCCAGCGTGCTGCCTGGCGATGGTTCGGGCAAGCTCAAGCTCCGAGGGGGGATCAACAGCTCCCGTCCGGGCATCTACACGGTCGATGCCCACTATCTGCACGAGAGCTTCCAGGCAGTTGGCGCCCGCAGCAAGATGTACGTGCGGATGGGATCGGCTGGCTCCGGCAAACGGGACGACGGGACCGTGCGGCCTGGACCAGCGGTGACCTATGGTTGGGTGCGCCTGGCGGCTTGGCCACGCAATGGGCTGGTCGTGACCCTTGGCGATGGCTCGCCGCTGCCCAAAGTCCTCAAGCAGGGCGATACGCTCCACTTCGAGGTGCATCTGGACGAGTCCGCCACGGATGTCACGGCGGAGATCATGACTGGCTCCAGCTACAAGCCCCTTTCCCTGAATGCCGAACCCTACGTGCAACTGGCGAAGGCCGATGCGGAAGGTAAGGTGTGGGCCGCCGATCTGACCCTCGGGAAGGGCACCGGCACCTTCAAGTGCGGTGGCTATCCGGCGGTATTCCGGGCGAGTGTGCTGGGCGGCAACATCGAGCAGACCCATTTCTCGTCCGCCGTGAGTTTCGAATAGACCTATTCCCGAAGACAGTGCTCCACACAGGAGACGCACTCATGCGTTCTGCATCCTTTGCCATTGCCTTGCTTGTTCCGAGCCTGTTGCTGGCCGCGCCGAAGCGAGTCCTGGAGTCGGCCCGGCAGATTCCGCTGGCGGCGGACGTAGATGTGGTGGTGGTGGGAGGCGGCAGTGGCGGCATCGCGGCCGCTGCGGCTGCGGCGGAGGCGGGTGCTAGAGTTTTTGTGGTCGCGCCCCGGATGTATCTGGGCGAGGACCTGTGCGCCCCATACCGACTCTGGCTGGCCCCCGGTCAGGAGCCCGACACGCCGCTCGCCAAGGCTATGTTCGCCGACCCAGTAGCTGCCCGTGGCCTGCCTTTCACCTACACCGCATCGCTGCCTTCCGTCGGGAAGCATGTGGACACTACGCCCCCGCGCATGCTCAACGACGGGCAATGGATGACGGCCTTCACCCAGAGCGTCCAGTATGACGGGGACGTGACGATCACTCTCGATCTGGGAGAGACCCATTCTCTCTCCAGGATCGCAGCCAAGATCTTCCAGTCCCCCAAGCGCTTCGACATCCGCAATCTCGCCGTCTCGGTGAGTCTCGATGGCAAGGCGTGGAAGAAGGCAGGCGACTTGGCCAATCCGGACCATCTGAAGGGCGACTATGTCGAGCGGCCGCTGGGGCTCACGATGCCGGCGTCCGGCAAGGCCCGGTATGTGAAGTTCGATGTGAGCAAGGGGAAGGTGGCATCACGCGTACTCCTCGGCGAGTTGCAGGTCTTCTCGCTTCAGGATGACAAAGCCAAGAGCAAGCTGGCCCAGAACACGACCCCCATGCTTGTGAAATCCGCGCTGGAGGAGGCTCTGATCGAGGCGGGTGTGCAGTTCGTGTACGGATCGCCCGCGACCGATGTGTTGCGGGATGCCAATGGGCGTCTGGCAGGCGTGGTGATCGCCAACCGCGCCGGGCGCCAAGCTATCCGCGCCAAAGCGGTGATCGATGCCACGGGGCATGGTTGGTTCGCCAAATTGGCCGGGGCGGATGTGACATCCCCCGAGCCCGGCACCCAGAGATTCCGCCGCATTGTGGTTGGTGGCAAGCCCCGCAAGGGCAAAGGTATTGTGTCCTGCAAGCGCATCCCAATCCGCGTGCCGGTGGGTGGCGTTGGTCCGGCTGCCTATGGCAGTGGCGGCTTTGGCGGGACGGTGCAGCGGATCAATGGCCCGATGCAGATCGCCCACCCCGAGCTGTTCGAATACACACTGAGCTTGCCCGTGGCAGACGCGAGTTTCGCGGCTCTGGCTGAGGCGGAGCAGCTGGCGCGGGATGTGACCTTCGATCCCAACCAGGTCGAGGAGTCGGAGACCTTGCTACCTACGAGCGGTGTTGTGGTCGATGCCGCTGGCGTGGCTGGATTCTACGTGGCACCGACCGGGATCAACCCGTCCCCGCTTGCCGTGCTGCGGGCCGGGACAGAGCTGGGCACAACCGTAGCCAAGGCAGTGAAGGCGATGGCCAGCCCCAAGGGCGTGCGCGTGGCCGGATTGCCCGCCACAAGCGCCACCGAGACCAAGGGCGTTCTGGGTGAGAATCTCCAGGGTTTCCGCCCCATGGCCAAGGCGGAGACGACGATTCCCTCGCCGGCGCGGGCGCTGCCTGTGGTGGGTGAATACGACGTGGTTGTGGTCGGCGGCGGC
>JABGQJ010000962.1 GCA_018648945.1 Victivallales bacterium | reverse complement strand
CAGATCGTCAATCTGGAAGACCCGTCATACGGCAAGGTGGAGCAGAAGATCAGCGGCTCCGGCTTCCCCGCCGGGTGCGTCTATCGCATCACACTACTGGACTCCCGCGGCCTGGCCGCGCCGGAGAAGATCGCGGAGGTCGCCCTGACGGCGGGCGCGGGATTCACGCTTCCCGTGGCCGGCTCCATCGACAAGAGTTTCTATGACACGCTGCTCTTTGAGGCGGTGGCCAAGGACGGCTACAACTACCTGAGTCAGGCGCTGCCCTTCAAGTTGAACGAGAACTACCTGTCAGTCCATCCGGTTCTCTCGCAACACCGGCTCGTGGTCAAGTGCCACTACAGACGCCTCATCAACGCCCGCGAGGGGATCCAGAAGGTCTCTGTCGCGCTGGCCAGCCCAACCGGCGCGGCAATCTCCAACATGGCGATCCGCAGCGACAAGGAGTTCAACTTCCCCCTGCCCAAGAATCTACAGGCCGGGGAGTATGCCCTGCTGCTGCAGGCTGACGGCGAAACCGTCAATCGGCAGACCTTCCGCTATTTCGGCGATCAGCCCTGGCAGAAACCGCAGTACGACCGCGCCGTGGTCGTTCCGCCGTTCGGCAAGCTTAGCGTCGATCCGCGCAAGCAGACGGCCACCCTCTTCGGCCGTGTCTATCAATTCGCGTCGGGGCCTCTCCCCGACCAGGTCGCCAGCAAGGGCGAAGCACTGCTGCGCGGGCCAATCGCCCTGCACGTTGGCGGCAGCCCGCTCGTCGCGAGCGAGTTTGCCATCAGACAGACCAGTCCCGTGCGCGGCGAGTTCTCCGCCACACTGAGCAACGCAGAGGGTGCCGCAGCCGTGAAGGGCTGGGTGGAGAACGACGGCGTGGTCTGGTATGAGATGGAACTGACCGCACGCAAAGCCGGCGCCGTCGAGTTGACCATCCCCAACGCCCTTGGCCGTGGGGAGATCTACCACGCCTCCGCCGGTGGATTCGGTGCCAGCGGTGGCACGACCGGGACCGTAGCAGGCCAACGGCGTTTCCAGTTCTACCCCTCCTTCTGGGTCGGTGATCGCGAGCGGGGCCTGCTCTTCTTTGCCGAAAGCGACAACGGCTGGCAAGCTTCAAGCAAGCCGATAACCCTGACCGCCCAGGACGGGAAGGCAGCCACACTCAGCATACGCTTTGCCGACATGCTGCCGGTCGAGGGCAAGCTGTCACTGAGGTTTGGTTTGATGGCCACACCCGTCAAGCCATTGCCCAGGAACTACCCCCTCAATACCTTCGGCTATCCGTACCCCCTCGCCTACAACGTCGTGCCCGGCCAGAAGGCGCCTGCCATGGAAACGGTCTTGCAGGGCGGCACGGTGGGCGACGGCTTCTTTGATCTTGCGCGCACACGTAAGGGCATCAGCGACCGCGAATTCTTCGCCGGGGCGCTGCCCGAGACGCGCAAGCACAAGGCCATCCCCATCCCCTACACCAACCCGCTTATCATCCCCGAAGACTACCCCGAGGCCGCCGGAAATCGCGCTGAATGGGAGATGACCCCGCATAGCAACTTGCCCTTCAACTACAACGGCAAGAAGATGCTGTCGTTGTGGTTCTGCCCCGCCTCGGGAGCCAAGCAGTACTACCTGTACAAACTGCGGCAGATGCTCAAGGAGTATGATTTCGGCGGCTTGTACTACGACTTTGCGCAAGTCCGCGTCTGCACCAACCGCCTCCACGGCTGCAACGGGCGTTTCCCCCTTCTGGCCATGCGCGACTTCTACCGGGGCGTCGCCGCCATCTTTGTCGAAAGTGGGCATCCCAACTACCGCCTCATCGGCCACGCTTCCGAAGCCGTACAGTTGCCCGCCACCACGTACCTCACCCACCTGTACGATGGCGAGCACTTCAGACAGATGAGCAGCGGCACATACCACGACGGCAAGGACATCATCGACTCCTTCCCCGAAGACCACTTCGACAGCGAGTACTCCTCTCTTCCCTGGGGCATCACCCAATCCACCTACATGGCGGTCGACCCCCTGCTGCCGAGATTTGGCGGCGGCAAGGAAACCTGTGACGCCTACATGCAGCGCATCACCATGTCGTTCCTGACGCAGACCTTGCAGCGCAACAGCGTCCCCGGAATGGGCCGTGGCCATTACGGTCTCTTTGACAAGCTGGTTCGGATCTACTCAACCTTCGGCGTGCCCGAAGCCGACTTCTTCCCCTTCTGGCGCAACGGAGACATGGTCAAGGTCACCAAAGGCGACGGCATACGCTGTGGCTTCTTCCGCAACAAAGACAAGCAGATTCTCATGCTCATCAGCAACGCCAGGAAGCAACGGCAGGATCAGGAAGTCACCATCGAGTTCGACACGGCCAAGATGGGCGTAGGCAAGTTGACCCAAGCCACCGAGATGTGGACCGCCCCCGATCCCGCCTACAGCCGGCTCAGCAAGGTAACCAACAAGCGCCGCACCTCAGTCGAGCTCACTGATTTCGGCTTCCGCCTCGCCCCCCTAGCCCCCAACAAACTCAACATCTTCATCCCCGCCCACTCCGTGGCGTTAGTATGGCTGCGGTGATTATGCCCGCTACCCAGAGCCATGCGGACGGATATTCTGGACTCAGCGGCCAAGCATGACCGACGTCAGGCCGGTCGGCGCGATGCTTGGCCTCCTCTCATACGCCTTTGACGTCAGACGTAGAGTGTTCCTGACGCTTCAGGAAGAGGGTGTTCCACGGCGGGGC
>JABGQJ010000961.1 GCA_018648945.1 Victivallales bacterium | reverse complement strand
CCCTACCCGTGAGCTCGACATTGCCCTACCGCTTCATCCCCTGCTTTCGGATGGCCTGCAGGTTGTCCACCTTGCGGAAGACGACGGCGTCCTTGATCTCCAGCCTCTTGCCATCCGCGAACACGGCGGCACGGAACGTAGTCGTGTCCGAGATCTCGATAAGATCGGCGTAGAGGGTGGAGGTGGCGGCGGGTGGGGTGTCGTCTGTGGTGTAGCGGATCTGCAGATCCTCGCGCGGGTGCCACATGCGCACCTTTAGCCGGCCGGTGAAGAACGGCTCGCGGGAACGCGGGAAGAGGAAGAAGTTCTTCTGGCCAAGCGCCGGCTCCACCACCGGCGGGCGGAGGCCATACTCCTTGAGGGCGATGGTGGCCTGATTTTGGTATGAACAGCGACAGGCAAGGGTGTCGTCGGGCGCCAGCACCAGGCCCAGGACCGGCAAGTGACTGAGGAAGCACCCAGCTCGGAAGCCGCCGTAGTTCTCCAGCCACTTGCGGTCTTGCGTCAAATCGTAGTAGCCAAGGGTGGCACTGCGCATCAGCAGCAGGTTCGCCGAGGCCGCCACGGTGCCACAGCCCTGCCCCTTGCCCGCGATCCGCCACTGCGCACCAACTGGCGCATCGGGCGCGGGATTCGTCACGGTCCTGGCCTTGCCCGTGGCCAGGTCGAAGGCCCGAGGGAAACTGTAGATCGTGTCCCCCGCGATCACGGGGCGCGAGCCGCCGTAGGGGCGATCCCACAGCCGCTCGCCCGTCGAAGCGCGGTACAAGCGCATTCCCGAGGGCGTCTCGGATGGCCTGGAAAAGCCCACATGGTAGAAGCTCATCAGCAGGACATCCTGGGCTTCGTCGGCGATCAGGAGCGTGCCGGTCACCTTGTCGTTGTCCTCCCAGAGAACCTGTCCGGACCGGGCGTCGAGCGCCACCAGCTTGCCGGGCGCGTGTTTCGGGAGGGGCTCCTTGGCGCCACGCCGGCGGGCCACCTCGGTCCGGAGAAGCTTGTCGATCTGGGCTGTTTCCCGGTCGATCAGGAACACGCGTGCGCCCGCGAGAGCGATGGTGTTGTTGCGGATGGACTTCTCGGGTTTGAGCGACCAGAGGTGTTTCCCGGTCTTCGCGTCGAGCGCGAACAGCAACTTGGTCTCGGTGAGGTGGTCCTCCATGGGCTTCTGGTAGTTCGGGCCGCCCATCCCGTGGTTGGCCTTGATGACATAGGCTTCGTTCATCAGTCCCCCGACCACCACGCCGCCGTCACAGGCCACATAGCCCCACTTCCCCGTCACGCCATCTGGCATGGCGGGGGCCTGGAAGGTCGCTCGAGGCCTGCCGGTGAAGACATCGTAGGTCCGGCATTCGCCGCCGATGCGGACGTAGAGGACGCCATCCGCGACGCAGTAGGTACTCCCGATATGGGCGCCCCCGACCTGCGTCCCTTCCATGTAGTCCGCCAGAACGTTCGGCAGGTCGATCTCGTAGAGAATCGCGCCATTGTAGGCATCCCGGCAACGGATGGAATGCACGCCCTCGCGCAGCAGCAGCCCCTGGTAGGCCAGCGGGGCGGGGTTCTTGCCATGGCGATCGATGGTGCGCTGGGTCTCGTCCTCGTACCAGAGCATGCCCAGCGGGCCCTTGACCACCGTGTCGCCCGAGTAGAGCGTATTGCCCGCATTGCCGAAGTTGTGGGTCCACTCCCCCGCGCCCGGCAAGGCGTCCCGACGGCTGACGAGTTCCACGTCGCCGGCTTCGGCGACCGCGCAAACCACGCCACCATAGGGACGCACGACCCGTTCGAGTTCCTCTGGAGCGGGCGTAGCGGCACGACTACCGAGTACGACCAAATTGGCGAAGTAGTCGGGCAGGTCCTTCAGCGTCGCCTCCAGCACGACGCAACGCGTGCCGTAGACCCCGGCCTCGTCCAGGCGACGGCGCAGCTCCCGGGCCTTCTCGTTATCCGAGGCCAACGCCACCACATACAGCTCGGACTGCCGAGTCAGTTCGTGAACCATGCCACCCTCACCGGGATTGAGAACCAGACAGTAGCCCTTGCGGGCGGTGGTCTGCTCCAGGAGCCCGGCAACTGTGCGGGATGCCACGGCCTGGTCAGTAGACGCCGCGCGAAATGGACGGGGCGCGATCTGCCGAGGCGGTTGCCCACCGTCAGCCGCAAAGCAGTAGATCGTGCCCTTCTCAGTCGCCGCATACAGCCTGCTGTCAATCACGGCGAGAGACCTGGCCGGGCTATCCATGGGGGCTTCCCAGATCTGTTTGCGCGTCTTCATATCGACCATGCGCACGGTCTTCTCGAACCCGAGCACGGCCTTGTCGCCAGCCACGATCAGGGAAAGTGGTTGGCCGGGCACCGGCACGGACCAGCGGTCACGGAACCGGGGCGCGTTGTCGATCTCTTCCCGTTTGTGCTTGCCATCCTTCATCCCCAGGAATTTCAGGCGCGGCGCCCCATAGGAGGTGGGCACATCGTGCACGGCCTCGAAGGTACGGTGGGTGATCGTGGAGCGCCGCAGCGAGTCGCCCTCGTACCGCACGATGCCATCCGGGGTGACCACGATGCCCTGACGCCCGCGCCAACGGAACTGGCCGTGCGCGCGCCGCTTGTCCGCCGTGATGTGCGGCTGCCACCACTTCCCGTTGATGCCGCGCTCGGAGTAGCGCAACCCGGTCTCGGAGTCGAAGAGCAATCCGGAGTTGTAGTAGAACTGATCGGTCGCGACAAT